>CAIOTP010000126.1 GCA_903861235.1 uncultured bacterium
CGGTCGATGAAGCTGGCCTTGGGAGCGGCGACGGCGGTGGTCACGGTCGATCCTTGTCTGGTCTTCGGTTCACCGGGGCATCAGGGCATGACGAGCTTGGACGCGCCGCCCGCAGGCGGCTCGCCACGAGGCGACGGGGCGGGAGCGCCAGGGCCCTTGCCGGCGGCCATGCGGGCCGCCACGGCCTGGGCGATCTGCACGAACCGGGAGCGGAGCTCGCCAAGGACCTCGCGAAGATCCTTGGCTTCGTCCTCGGTCAGGTTGCCCTTGGTCTTCTCCTCCAGGACACCGATCAGGTCGATGGCGAAACGGCTGCCGACCAGGTCCACCATGACGCGGCCCTGCTCGTCGGCGTAGCCGCCCAGGCCTCCCACGGCCTGGCTGGCCAGAAGGCCGACCAGGCTCCGGAAGTCCGCCGGGGGCATCTCGTCGCGGCCGGGGCGGGGGGTCTTCTCCGCCTCCTGCTTCGCCAATCGCTCCTTCTCGGCTTGGGCCTGAGCCTTCCAGTCGCTGTCCACATGGATCTTGGGTGCTTCGGCGTCGCTCATGGGGCCTCCAGATCGGCGAGTATAGGTGGCGGGCCCGCGGCGGTCGCGAGGCTTCCGTACCATTCCGCCATGCGCCTCCCGGTGCCGCTGGTCCTGGCCTCGTTCCTCTGTGCGGGGTGCCTCGCGGTCGACGAGACCCCCAAGGACAGCCGCGACATCCCGGTGCAGGCGTTCGTGAAGGGCATGACCCCCGAGGATGTGCGTCCGAGCGTGGTGGAGGTTCCGGCCAGCGAGTGCGAGCCGCAGGCCTCGGACGACGATTCGGTGAGCGATCCTGGCGACGGGTCCACGCCGGTGGCCTCGGGAAAGGGCCTGGCTTCCGTGCCTTCCAAGGGCGCCGGTGGCGGGCAGGGTGAGGCGCTGGCCTCGGGACAACGCTGGCCGGTCGACGCCCTCCTGGGGCAGATCAACGGCAAGCCGCTGTATGCGGACGAGTTCCTCGCCTCCCGTGAGGATCGCATCCGCCAGCTGGTCGCCCAGCCCGACCGCACGACCGCGTACCGGCAGGTGCTGCAGCTGCTCGACGAGGCGTTCGAGCAGTTCGTGAACAACCAGCTGGTGATCAGCGAGGCGGAGGGCGCCATTCCCATCGAGGCGAAGGAAGGCCTGCTGGCCTGGATGCGCGAGCTGCAGGAGAAGGAGATCGCCAGTCGTGGCGGAACGCGGAGCGAGGCCCAGCGCAGCATCGAGGAGGAGTTTCCCGGCACCACGATCGAGGAGTTCATGCAGCGCCAGAAGAACGAGATCCTGGCCAGCGACCTGATGCGACGGCGCATCAAGCCGCGTGCGATCGTGAGCTGGCGCGACATCGAGCGGCTCTACCTGAAGAACTGGGAGAAGTACAACCCGCCGCCCACGCTGCGGGTGGGACGCATCGCGCTGCTGAAGACCGACGAGGCCAAGGTGAACCGCGTGAAGGAGCTCTTCGCGCAGGGCAGGACCTTCGCCGACGTGGCCGCCGATCTGCAGCTGCCCAATCAGGGCCTGTGGAAGGAGCTCAAGCTGGGGGCCAAGGGCATCGACGGCATTCCCGACCTGGTCGACGATCTGAAGGCCCGTCTGAAGAACCTGAAGGAAGGCGTGGTGGACGGCCCGGTCGAGCAGAAGTCCCAGGTGACCTGGATGACGCTGCTGCCGGGCGAGCAGGCCAAGCCCACGAGCATCTTCGACAGCCGCCTGCAGCTGAGCCTGCGCCGGCAGCTCGAGGGCGAGCGCTTCGGCATGGAGCAGTACCGATACCTGCAGGGGCTTCGCTCCCGCTGGATCGCCGAGGACCTGACCGAGATGAAGAAGCGGCTCATCCAGTTCGCCCTGGAGCGTTACTGGCGGCAGCCCGTGCCTTGACCGGCGTCAGCCGTCGTTCGCGGTGAACGCTCGCGGCAGGTGCCGGGTGTCCACGGGTCGACCCTGGTCATCGAGCTCCACGGCCACCACATCGAAGCGGACCGCGCAGTGGCGGAAGGATCTCCGGGCCAGCAGGATGGAGGCCGCCCGGATCAGGTGCCGCCGCTTGGCCCGGTCCACCCGCAGTTCGGGGGCGTGGCGGCCGCCCCGGCGGGCCTTGACCTCCGTGATCACCAGGCTGCCGTCGGCCGGGTCCCGCGTGACCAGGTCCACCTCCAGGTGACCGAGCCGCAGGTTGCGAGCCACGGCGGTGTGGCCCAGGTTCAGAAGCAGCGCCTCCGCCGCGTCTTCCGCGTGGCGGCCGCTCCGCTGGCTTCGCTCGGCGTCGGGGCTGGGCATGGCCCCAGTGTGGGCTCGAGCCTGGGGGGCGCGTCCACTTCGTGCCCTTTTTCGCTGCTAATCTTCCCGTCCCATGGCCATCGTCATCTTCGAGCACTCGGCGGACTGCCCGGCGGACCTCCTGATCGACACCTTCCGAAGCCTGGGGCAGAAGCTCCGCGTGGTGAAGTTGCACGCAGGCCAGCCGCTGCCCGCGGATCTGGACGACACCCATGGCGTGGTGAGCCTGGGCGGTCCGCAGACCGTGCACGAGATGAACGCCTCGTGGATGCAGGGCGAGATGGGTCTGCTCCGCGACGCTCACGGCGCCGGAATTCCCGTGCTGGGGCTCTGCCTGGGTGCGCAACTGCTGGCGGCCGCCTTGGGCGGCGAGACCGGTCGGATGTCCGCCGCCGAGGTGGGCTGGAAGGACATGCACCTGACCCCGCAGGGCCGCGAGGACGCGATCTTCGCTGGACAGCCCTGGACCGGGCCTCAGTTCTGCTGGCACAGCGACCATGTGTCGAAGCTGCCCGAGGGCGCCACGCTGCTGGCGAGCAGTGCCGGCTGCAAGGTGCAGGCCTTCAGCGTGGGCCTGCGGAGCTACGGCGTGCAGTATCACCCCGAGTGGAGCGGTGCCACGGTCAAGCGTGAGCTGGAGCAGGGAGCGGCGCAGGTGAAGGCCGCGGGTGAGAGCCTGGAGACCCAGCTGGCGGCCACGGCCCGGCACGCGGCGGCCAGCGAGCGGCTGGCCCGTCGGTTCTTCGAGGCCTGCAGCCTGCTGCTCATGCCGGCCGATCGCCTGAACAAGGGGATCGTGAAGGACCTGCATCACTGAAAGAGCAGGGGGTGGGGTCCTTTTCTTGACGCCCGGGCGGGATCAGACGCAAAAATTCAACATTTTCAGGGGGGGGGTGAGGGTCCCTGTACCCCTTTTGCGTTTGGTTCCGTGAGGCCTTGCGTGCAGCCTCGTCGGGACTCCGTGTGGGGTTCCCTCGGGATCTGGGCCGTGCGGCGTCGGTTTCGCCGTGCTGTCGTGCACCGCTGGGAGCGGTGTCGACGCAACGGGCCCTGTGGGCTCGAAAGGCGCTTCGCATGAGCAAGATGCAGATCAGTGTGGCCTCCCTGACGGCCTGTGTGGCCATGTCGGCTTCGGCCGGGGTGTTCGACAGCTACAACCTGGGCAGCATCGACGGCCAGAACGGCTGGACGACGCGCGACAATTTCACCACTTCCGTCACCGTGGGCAACTGGGACCAGGGCGTCAAGCAGGTGAACGACGCCAACGGCAACCGGAAGGTCTGGCAGATCTCCAACGCGAAGCAGAGCACGACCTACTCTTCGATGCCCTTCAGCTTCACCAGTTCGCAGGTCGCTGGCGAGACGAACGCCGCGCTCTGGAACAACCGTGGGCCCAACGGTTCGTCACCCTACAGCCCCGCTCAGTATGGCGCCTATTCGGCGACCAATTCCATCTACAGTTCGGTCTCGTTCCGGTCCGCGACCGGCGCGGCCCAGGCCGGCCTCGGCCTGACCTGGTCGTTCAGCGCGAAGCAGTCGACCGTGCGCATGAGCTACCTGCGCATTCAGGACAACGGGAGCACGGGCTTCGACCTGCTCTACAGCGATCCTGGTGCCAACGGCGGGTTCGCATCGCCGTCGGTGACGCTGGCGACCGGTCTCTCGTACACCCAGCTGCACACGATCGAGATGGGACTCACCTTCGTCGACGGCGTGTCGAACGTGGGTGGAAGCATCTACGGCAACGACATCTTCACCATCCGGCTGAACGGCCAGGCCCTCTACACGGGCACGAGCTGGGAGGCCTACTACGACAACTATGAGCGGATCACGACCGGTACGCCCCGCCTGCAGGCCGTGGACTCCGTGCTCTTCCGCGTGAACAACAGCACCTTGGGCGGCACGCCGGGTCTCACCGGGAACGGCTTCTACTTCGAGGACGTCGTGGTGAACAACTCCGCCATCCCCGCGCCGGGCGCTGCGGCCCTGGTCGCCATGGCCGGCCTGATGGCCCGTCGCCGACGCGGCTGATCCCCCGAAATCTCGCATCGAATTCACGCCCCCGGAGCCTCGCGCTCCGGGGGCTTTCTTCTGTAGATTGAGATCGTGCTTCACTGCCCGAAGTGCAACTACGCCCTGGGGCCCATGCCCGGCGTGCCCGCAGAACCCCTTCAGCCCTTCACGCAGGATGTGCGCTGCCCGGAGTGCGAAGGGGTGCTTCCGGCGGGATCGCTGCTGCTGGTGGGTTCCATGCGGGTGGAAGCGCTGGGCAAGGTCGGGCCCTGGCGGCGACTGATGATGGCCCTGATTCCGGTCCTCCCCATGCTGTGGCTGCTCCGCGTGGGCCTGCAGGGATTCAAGAGCCTGCAGGGTCAGGCCAGCTCGGCCACCGTGCTGCAGGACCTTGGACGCGGGGTCGTGCTGGTGGTGGTCGGCGTGGGGATCTGGACAGCGTGGAAGGCCTGGGGGCGCCGCAAGGGCGAGGACACGCGGCCGCTGGTGAGCTGGGAGATGCAGTGGCTGGTGTCGCCAGGGCAGGTGGAACTGCATGACCGTTCCGTGACGCGGCGAGGCTGGCATGACGCCGAGGTGACGCCTTCGGCCAAGTCGATCCTCATTCCTTCGGAACAGGTTCGCGCCATCCGGGTGGTGGTGCCGAAGTCACCGATCCGTTCGGAGGATGGGCGCGCCCGCAGCGGCGTGGAACTGGTGCTGGAGCTCTGGAGGGACGACTCCCGCGGTGCCCGCCGCGGCCTGACCAGCCAGCGCATCTGCGTGGACGCGGGCAGCGCCGAGGACGAGCCCGGCCTCGATCCGCGGGCCGCGGTGCAGGCGGATGGCGACCGGCTTGCCGAGCGTGTCTTCCGCCTGCTGACCGGTGAACCCATGGGCGTGCAGGAGCGGCAGGTGACCCTGCGAGGTCATCCGGAGCCCGCTCCCGTCTGGAACGGGAAGGCGACCTTCTCCGCCTGGTTCTGGATGCTCCTGCTGGTGGTGCTTGGCACGCCGGCGGTGCTGGTCGTCTCGATGGCGAGCCTGCCGCAGTTGCGGGGGGTCGGTTTGGTGGTGGCCATCGGGGTGCTCGCCGCGATCATGGTCGGCTCGTGCCTGGCCATCTCGGTTCGGTCCAAGCGAGGTCCGATGCGTCGACAGCTGGCCCGCTGCGTCTGGACTGCGGACACCCGCGGGGTGAAGGTGGTCGAATCCCGTCAGACTTCGCCCAGGGCTGTGGCTTCGGTGTCGGAACGGCTGTGGGTGGCTTCACAGATCCAGGATGTCCGCGTGTCCATGGAGAAGGGCTTTCCGCGCGTCACGCTGCTGGGCCTCATGGGTGAGGCGTTGGGGGCCATGTCGCCCGACACGCTGCCCGCGAGCGGGGCCGAGTCCAGTCGACAGGTGCTCATGGACGCGCTGCGGGGATCGCTTCGAGCCGGCCAGACCGCCTGAACGGCGAACGCCTCAGACTCAACGCCCACGCGAGTGGCGCCAGGCTTCGAATCGCTTCCACGGCCACGCGTTCACGCAGCCCTCGGCCGTGAGCCCGCCGCGGCGGCCGGTGAGCACGCCGAAGCGCAGCAGGTCGAAGTTGTCCAGGCCGTGCGCGTCCGTGTCGATGGCGATGTGGCAGCCCGCCGCCAACGCCGCACGCACCAGCTGGTCGCGGAGGTCGAGGCGGTGCGGATTGGCGTTGATCTCCATGGCCACGCCGGACCTGGCGGCGGCCTTGAAGAGGGCTGCCCAGTCGGGCTCCAGGCCGGGCCTGCCGCCGAGCATGCGGCCGCTCGGGTGACCGATGACGTGCACGAGCGGATGCTCGATGGCCGCCAGCAGCCGCTTCGTGGCGGCGGCGGGTTCCTGCTTGAGCGCCGTGTGCGGGCTGGCCACCACCCAGTCCAGTTCGGCGAGCACCTCGTCGGGATAGTCCAGTCGACCGTCGGCGAGGATGTCCACCTCGCTGCCCGCCAGGATGTGGATGCCGCTCACGCGCCTGGCGGCGGCACGGATGGCGGCGATGTGCTCGCGCAGCCGCTCCACGCTCAGGCCGTTCGCCTGGGCGCTGCTGCGGCTGTGGTCGGTGATGGCGATGGCGTCGAAGCCGCGTCGCTTGGCTTCCTCGGCCATCTCCTCGATGGTGCAGGCGCCGTCGCTCGCGGTGGTGTGACAGTGCAGTTCACGGCGGATGTCGGAGAGCTCGATCAGCGGGGCAGGGGTGCCCCCGCACTCGTCGTGACCTTCACGCAACTCCGGAGGGATCCATGGAAGGCCCAGCGCCTCGTACACCTTCGCCTCGGTCGCGGCCGCCACCGGCGTCAGGCCTCGGTCCTGCGGCGGCTCCGGCTTGCCGTCGTCCTTGAACAGCCCGTACTCGTTCAGGCGCAGGCCCTTGCGCTGGGCGCGCTCGCGGAGAAGCACATTGTGCTCCTTGCTGCCGGTGAAGTAGAGCAGGGCCGCGCCCCACGCCGCGGGCGCCACGGCCCGCAGGTCCACCTGAAGCCCGGAGGCGAGCCGCACGCTCGACTTGGTCTCGCCGTGGGCGAGCACCTTGGCCACGCCCGGGCGGCTGGTGAACGCGTGCATGACCGGCGAGGGTTTCGTGGTGGCCACGAGCAGGTCCACATCCCCGATCGTCTCGCGGCCACGCCGCAGGCTGCCCGCGAAGGCGACCTCCTTCACGCCGGGAAGCTTCGACAGTTCGGCGACCAGCGCATCGGCCACCGGCAGGGCGTCGCCCAGTCGCGTGCGCTGCCCGGCCGTCTCGAGGAACGCCAGGTTCTCCGCGATGTTCTGCAGCGTCTTCGGCCCCATGCGAGGCAGGCCGGCGAGTTCGCCCGAGGCCAGCTTGGTCTTGAGCGTGGCCAGGTCGGTCACGCCACCCTGCTCCCACAGCAGCTTCACCGTCCTGGGCCCGAGGCCGGGCACCCGCAGCACCTGCATGAGGCCGGGCGGCAGCTTGGCCAGCAGCTCGGCGTGCTCGCGCATGGCGCCCGAGCCGGCGAATTCCACGATCTTGCGGGCGCTGCTCGCGCCGATGCCCTCGATCGCCTCGACCGCCTTGGGGTCGGTGCGGGCCACGGCCGCCAGGTCCGCCGTGGCGTCCTCGGCCACGCGGGCCACCTTGCGGAGCGCGTTCACGCGGAAGGCGTTCTCGCCGAGCAGCTCCAGGGCGTCGGCCATCTCGTGGAAGAGGCGGGCGATGTCGGCGTTGGCGCTCACGCGGACATTCTGCCCAAAAACGAACTCCGCCGAGGCGTGCTCGGCGGAGACGGAAGCGCGGCTGGCGGGACTCGAACCTGCAACCCCAAGCTTCGTAGGCTTGTGCTCTATCCAATTGAGCTACAGCCGCGGGGGCGGAGATTGTAGCGGAAGCGGGGGCGGGCCGAAGGGCTCAGGGCTGCCCGGCGGCGGTCGCGGCCTGCATGGCCGGGGCCTTGCCGGAGGCCTTGGAGGTCTGGTCGACCAGCCGGTTCATGAAGAGCGGCAGCACCAGGATGCCCACGCCGAAGACCATGGCGGTGATGCGGGGCCAGGCGCTGGGCACCTTCACGATGCCCTCCGCCGCCGCCCCGGCCGGGCTGAGGATGGGCACGCCCGCGATCCGCAGGTAGTACCAGACGCTGACCACGCTGTTGACCGCGGCGATGATCACCAGCGGCGTGTGGCCGGACTTGATGACCGCGATGAACAGCACCAGCTTGGCCCAGAAGCCCAGGAAGGGCGGCATGCCCATGAGCGAGGCGCTGCCCACGGCCATCCACGCGGCGGCCGAGGGGTGCCTGCGGGCGAGACCGGCCAGGTCCTCCAGCTTCTCCACTTCCTGGCCCTGTCGCTCGATGCCGGCCAGGCCGCCGAAGACGGCGAAGTTGGTCACACCGTACGCGAGCAGGTAGAGCAGCAGCGCCGGAAGCCCGTCGGCAGGGCCCGCCACGACGGCCATGAGCATGTAGCCGGAGTGGGCGATGCTGCTGTAGGCCATCATGCGCTTGGTGCCGCGCTGCAGGATGGCACCCACGTTGCCCAGCGTCATGGTGAGCACGCTGACCATCCACAGCGTCGCCTGGATCGCCGGCGGCAGGCCGTTGCCCGCCTGCATGTGGCTGCCCCAGCCTGCCGCATCCACCACCAGCAGCAGGGCGCAGAAGCCCGCCATCTTGGGCAGGAACGAGAGCATGGCGGTGACCGGGGCCGCCGCACCTTCGTACACGTCCGGGGCGTAGAAGTGCATGGGGGCGGCCGCCAGCTTGAAGCAGAGGCCGAGCACCACCAGGATCAGGCCCGTCAGGCCCACCGCGTCGATGCCGCCGAGAGCCGACTGTGCCAGGAAGGCGTTCTGGATCTGCGTCAGCTGCAGGCTGCCCGTGCTGCCGTAGATCATGGCGAAGCCGTAGACCATGATCGCGGTGCTGAGCGCGCCGAGGAAGAAGTACTTGACCGCGGCCTCCTGGGCACGCCGCGTGCCACGGCTCATGGCCACCATGATGTAGGTGGGCAGGCTGGTGAGCTCCAGAGCCAGGAAGAGCCAGATCAGGTCGGGACTGGCCGGGATCAGCATGGCGCCGCAGAGGGCCAGGAGCATGAACGCGAAGAACTCGCCTCGCACCACGCGAAGCGGGTCGAAGCCCGCCACGCCTCGGGCCACCGCCTCCTCGTACTTGCGGTCGACCAGGCCGGTGGAGAGGGCCACGAAGCCCACGCCCATGAGCAGCAGCAGACCGCGGGCGTAGCCGCCGAGCGTGGGCAGCAG
>CAIOTP010000127.1 GCA_903861235.1 uncultured bacterium
GTCTTCGCCTTTTTTATTCTTGTACTGCGTCACCACACACCCCGAGAGAGTCAACACAGCCATAGCGAGCGACAAACATTTAAGCGCGTTCTTCATGGCCTTCCCGATCGTCATGAGCCTGCTCCTGAGTCTGGCCAAGTGGAAGGGCGTGAGCACGCTCGACACCGCCACCTTCGTGGGTGGCGGCAACTATCTGCAGCTGCTGGCGCACGACCCCCGCTTCATGACCAGCCTGAAGGTCACCCTCTACTACACCCTGATCGCGGTGCCTGGCGGACAGGCGCTGGCCCTTCTGGCGGCCGTGCTCATGAACCAGAAGATCCGCGGCATCCCGTTCTTCCGCGCCGCCTGGTACCTGCCCAGCGTGCTGGGCGGCGTGGGTGTGGCGGTGCTCTGGCAGTGGGTGTTCGACGGCGACAAGGGGCTCATGAACATGGCGCTGCGGCCCCTGCTGGAGCTGGTGAACGCCACGCCGCCCGACTGGCTGGTCAAGGACGCCTCGGTGTGGGGCCCGCCCGCGTTCGCGATCATGGGCTTCTGGACCGTGGGTGGCGGCATGATGATCTACCTGGCCGGCCTGCAGGCGGTCCCCGAGGAGCTCCTCGAGGCCGCTCGCATCGACCGGCTGGGTGCCGTGTCGCGATTCTTCCGCGTCACGCTGCCCATGCTCAGCCCGGTGATCCTGTTCAACCTGATCATGTCGATCATCGGCAGCTTCCAGGTGTTCACGCAGGCCTTCGTCATGACCGGCGGCGGCCCGGGCGACCTGACGCGCTTCTACGTGCTCAACCTGTACAACCAGGCCTTCGAGTTCTACGAGATGGGCTACGCCAGCGCCATGGCCTGGATCCTGCTGCTCATCACCCTGGGTCTCACCATGCTCACGCTTCGCGGCAGCCGCGGACTGGTGCACTACGAGGGCCTGAAGCGATGAGCGCGCCGACGCCCCCGAAGACGTCGAAGGGTCACTCCGGCGCCGTCGGCGGCCATGTCACCCGCGCGGTGGGCTGGGCCGTCCTGCTGGCGGGCACCGTGATCATGGCCCTGCCCCTGCTGTGGATGGCTGCCGTCAGCCTGCTCACCCCCGACCTCGCCCAGGCCGCCACGGCCAGCGGGGATCTGAAGCGGCTGCTGCCCAGCGATCCGCAGTGGCAGAACTTCTCCAACGCGCTCTCCCGCATGGGCGCCGCCCGCGAACCGTGGCAGGGGTTCCTGGACGCGCTGGCCAACTCCGTGGTGGTGACCAGCCTGGTGGTGTTGGGCACCGTGCTCAGCAGCAGCCTGGTGGGCTTCGCCATGGCCCGCATGCGCTTCAAGGGCCGCGAGGGGCTGTTCCTCCTCATGCTCGCCACCATGATGCTGCCGGGGCAGGTCACCATGATCCCGCTCTTCCTCATGTTCCGGAACCTGGGCTGGGTGGACACCATCCTGCCGCTGGTGGTGCCCGCGTTCTTCGGCAACGCGTTCTTCATCTTCATGTACCGGCAGTTCATCGCGCAGGTGCCCGAGGCGCTGGTGGAGGCCGCCAAGGTGGACGGCTGGGGCTGGCTGGGCGTGTGGTGGCACGTGATCCTGCCGCTCTGCCGACCGGTCACCGCCATCTGTGCGGTGTTCACCTTCATCTACGTGTGGAACGACTTCATGGGCCCGCTCATCTACCTGCAGAGCGACGAGCAGGCCACGCTGGCCGTGGCCCTGAACAGCTTCCGCAACCAGTACGGCGGCGTGAACAACGTGAACCTGCTCATGGCGGCCAGCCTGGTCACCATGCTGCCCTGCATCCTGCTGTTCCTGGCGGCGCAGAGGCAGTTCATCGAGGGGCTGGGCAAGGGCGCGGTCAAGGGCTGAACAAGGACGAACATGGCGACCATCGATCTCAACGGCGTGGGCAAGACCTATCCAGGCGGCGTGCAGGCGGTCCGGGGCGCGGACCTCCGCATCGGCCACGGCGAATTCGTGGTGCTGGTCGGCCCCTCGGGCTGCGGCAAGAGCACGCTGCTGCGCATGATCGCCGGACTGGAGACCATCACCGCCGGCACCCTGGCCATCGACGGTGCGGTGGTCAATGACGTGCCCCCGCAGGACCGCGACATCGCCATGGTGTTCCAGAACTACGCGCTCTATCCGCACATGGACGTGCGGACCAACATGGCCTTCGGGCTGCTGCGGCGGCGCAGGTTCTCCAGCCGGCTGAAGGCCCTGCTCTCCCCCGCCTACGCCGACGGCCGTGCCAAGGAACGCGCGGAGATCGACGCCCGCGTGCTGGCCGCGGCGCGCGTGCTGGGCATCGAGCACCTGCTCGCCCGCAAGCCGGCCGCGCTCTCCGGCGGACAGCGACAGCGCGTGGCCGTGGGCCGGGCCATGGTGCGTGAGCCCAAGGTCTTCCTCTTCGACGAACCCCTTTCCAACCTGGACGCCAAGCTTCGTGTGGAAATGCGGGCCGAGCTCCGCATGCTGCATCGCCGCCTGGGGGCCACCATGATCTACGTGACCCACGACCAGGAGGAGGCCATGAGCCTGGGCGACCGTGTCGTGGTGCTCAAGGACGGCCTCATCCAGCAGGCCGCCACGCCCCGGCAGGTCTACGACCGCCCCGCCAATCGTTTCGTGGCCGAATTCGTGGGCACCCCCACCATGAACATGGTGGAGGGCACCCTGGAGGCTCGGGGAGCGGGCATGGCGTTCAGGGGTCAGGGCCTGGTGATCGATGGCCTGGTGGACGCTTGGCGCAAGCTCATCCAGCCCCATCCCCGGAGCGTGGTGCTGGGCGTGCGACCGGAGCATGTGCAGATCGGCGGCGGCACCGGCCTGCAGGCCACCGTGGAGGCCGTGGAGCACTACGGCGACCGCATGGATGTTCAGGTCCGCTGCGGCGACCGCTCGCTCACCGCCCGATGCATGCCGCAGCCGCTGCAGGAAGGCGGCGTGGTCAACCTGACGATCGACCTGGCCCGCACCCATCTGTTCGAGCCTGGCACGCCAGGTGCTCGACTGGGCGACTGAGGGGAACCGCACGACCAAAGAGAAAGGCCCCCGGCCGGAGCCGGGGGCCTTGTTCGATTCACGCGGAGATGGCCTCGATCAGGCCGGGCAGTCGCCGAACAGGATCAGCAGGCTGCCGATGTCGCCGGCATCCACCGAGCCGCTGTCGTCGAGGTCGCCCGTGCAGCCCGGGGTGCCACCGGCGCAGTCGCCGAACAGGATCAGCAGGCTGCCGATGTCGCCGGCATCCACCGAGTTGCTGTCGTCGAGGTCGCCTGGGCAGGCCGGAGCGCTGGAGCAGGCATCCGGTCCGTCGGAGGAGAAGAACTGGTCACCCGCGATGTCCGCAAAGCTGAAGCGGATCTTGCCGGTGGGGTTCTGCCCGTTCCAGCCACCGAGGCCGTCGCCGCCCAGGTTGCCGCTTCCGGCCGGCAGGGCGCCAAGCACCTGGCTGCTCACATAGTCGTGGCCCTGGCCGTTGATGAAGGCGCACACACGGATGGGGCCGTCGACCCAGCCCATGTTGGCCAACGGAATCATGATCTCGATGCCGGTCGTGACGCCGCAGCCCTCGCCCGGATTGGCCGGGTCGCCGCTCACGCCACCGACATTGCTGTTGTTGATCGACAACTTGCATCCGTACACCGTGTCATCGATCAGGTTGCTGCCGGTCTGAGGGTTGCTGAACGGGCCGCTGCCGATGTAGGCACCCACACCGCCACCATCCGTGAGGATCTGGGCGATGTTCGCATACTGCGTGGGTCCGGTCCCCGCGGTGGGGTCGTAGCCACCGATCGTGGTGGTGACGAAGAAGTCCGGCGCAAAGCCGGCGTCGAACCGGAGGCCAGGGAAGGCGTTCGCGGTGTCCTCACCCATGGCGTTGAGGCCGTTGAAGTCCACATCGGGATTGTCGCTCCGGAGCGCATTCTGACCGGCGTCACCGATGCAGTCGATGAAGATGTCGAGCTTGTTGAAGTTGCTCTCGAGGTTGCCCGACAGGAACAGGTAGAAGTTGCCGTTGTCGACATCGACCTTGATCCAGCCGCCATTCAGCTCGCTGCCGTTGGCGTAGCCATTGGCGCCGTCGGTCGCGTTGCCGAAGCCGGTGGCGACCACCTGCACCGACTTGGGATTGCCGTAGTCGGCATCCAGCGTGCCATCGACGACGATCTGACCGAACGCGCTTGACGCGATTCCAGCAACCATTGAAACCATCGCGAGAGACTTCATTTCTTCTTCTCCAATGTTGTTTGGGGCCTTAAGGTCCGGAGACACCGACACCACCAAGAGGCGCCTTTGGTGTCGGCCTCCGATCAGGCGGAAAGGTAGCCCTGAACCGGGTTTGTGCCAGAAGAAATCGAAGAATTCAACGGTGCTTTTGTCCGGATTGGGGTTCGGGATCCACGAGCCACGGCTCTGGATATGGTTCAGGCTTCGAAGTTCCACCTGCCAGCCCCTTGCCGACATGTCCCCCGCTCCCCAATCGACCGCGTGACCCTATAACCCCCCCATGGCTCGGCTTGCGCTCAGAGTGGCATACGACGGCACCGACTTCCACGGCTGGCAACGGCAGGAGCCGCCCGACCAGCCCCCCCTCCGCACGGTCCAAGGGTGCCTGGACCGCGCGCTCACCGACATGCTTCAGCGTCCGGCCACCTGCCAGGGGGCCAGCCGCACGGATGCCGGCGTCCATGCCGAGGCCCAAGTGGCCGCCTTCACGGCCGAGTGCCGGGTGCCGGTGGATCGGATCGCCGCCGCACTGAATGCGCGACTGGACGAGGATGTCCGTGTGATGAACGCGTGGAGCGTGCCGGAGGACTTCGACCCGGTGAGCGACGCGCTGGCCAAGGGCTACCGATACGAGATCGCGCCCACGCGGCCTTTCTCCGCCCGCCTGCCGTTCGACCGCCGCATGGTGTTCCGCACCGCGCACGACCTCGGTGTGGATCGAATGCGCATCGCGGCATCCGCCCTGGTCGGCACGCACGACTTCACGGCCTTCGCCCACGCCCAGCATGGGCGGGAGAGCCCGGTGCGCACGGTGTTCGCCTGCGAGGTCGGTTCGCTGCCCGACGACCGCATCGTGATCGACGTGTCCGGAAACGGCTTCCTGTACAACATGGTGCGGATCATCGCCGGCACGCTGGTGGAGGTGGGCCGGGGACGCATGGAACCCCGGGCGGTGAGCGGCATCCTGGCATCCAGGGACCGTGCCCAGGCCGGGCCCACGCTGCCCGCGCAGGGCCTTCGCCTGCGGTGGATCCAGTATCCCGAGGACCGAGCCGAACCCATGCACGCCCAGGAGGATCGAACATGAACAGCCTGAATGTCGCGGTGATCGCCGCTCATCCGGACGACGCGGAACTGGGGATGGGGGCCACCATCGCCCTTCTCGTTTCACAGGGCCACCGCGTCACCATCATCGACGCCACCGACGGCGAGCCCACGCCCTTCGGGGATCCGGCCACGCGTGCGCGGGAAGCCGCCGAGGCGGCGAAGATCCTGGGCTGCGAGCGCGTGAACCTGGGCTGGCCCAACCGGCGGCTGGAACACACGCTGGCGGCCCGGCATCGGCTGGCGGGAGAGCTTCGCGTGCGGAAGATCGACCTGATGTTCGTGCCGCACCCGGAGGACGCCCATCCGGACCATCTGGCGTTGACCCGGATCGCCGTGGACGCACGCTTCGACGCCAAGCTGACCCGGAGCGAACTCCCGGGCGAGCCGCACCATCCCCGTCGGCTGCTCCATTACTTCTGCACGCATCTGAAGGCGGTCCCTCAGCCCACGCTGGTCACGGACTGCTCGGAATTCGCCCAGACCAAGATGCGGTCGATCACCTGCTACCGAAGCCAGTTCGAGGCGAACCCGGCCAATCGCGGCGTGCCCGCGTGGGTCGAGGCCATGGGTCGGTTCTACGGGAGCCGCGTCGGGTCGGCGTTCGGCGAGCCCTTCGCCTCGCCCGAATGCCTGGGCGTGCGTGACCTGGCCACGCTGCGGCCGTGATTCAGGCCAGCTTGCGCACGATCTCGACCAGGCTCTCGCCCACGTGCTGCAGCTGCCGGGGCGCAAGCTCCGGATAGATCGGCACGGCGATCACCTCGCCTGCCGCCCGCTCGCTGTGCGGGAAGACGCCGGTTCGGTAGCCGAGGAACTCGAAGCACTTCTGCTGGTGCAGCGAAAGCGGGTAGTAGATCTCGGTGCCGATCTTGCGGGCGGCCAGCTCGTCGCGCACCTTGTCGCGGATGGCGGCGGGAACCCGGACCACGTACTGGTTGTAGATGTGGCGGGCGCCCTTCGGCGCGGCGGCCGGAAAGCGGATCGGAAGGCCACCGGCGTCGACGGGCGTGCGGCTGTCGGTGGCGCCGGCATCGGTCAGGAAGCGGTCGTACCAGGCGGCGTTCCGCTGCCGAGCGGCGCTCCACGCGTCCAGATGACGGAGCTTGATCGAGAGCACGGCGGCCTGCAGGGCGTCCAGTCGGCTGTTCATGCCGATCTCGTGGTGGAAGTACTTGGGCTCCATGCCATGGTTGCGGAGCCGCTTCAGCCGCGCGGCCAGGCCGTCGTGACCGGTCACCACGATGCCACCGTCGCCGAATCCGCCCAGATTCTTGCTGGGGAAGAAGCTGTAGGTGCCCACGTCACCGATCGTGCCCACGCGCCGGCCGTGGACATCCTCGGTTCCGATGGCCTGGGCGCAGTCCTCGACCACCTTCAGGCCATGAGCCTTGGCGATGCCCATGATGGCGTCCATGTCGGCGGACTGGCCGAACAGGTGCACCGGCATCACCGCCTTGATCTTCTTGTGACAGCCGAAGGCCTGCTCCACGCTGCGCGGGCAGATGTTGTAGGTGACCGGGTCCACGTCCACGAACACGGGTCGCGCGCCCAGGCGGTGCACGCTGCCCGCGGTGGCGAAGAAGGTGAAGGTGGGAATGACCACCTCGTCGCCAGGCCCGATGTCCAGAGCCTGCAGGGCCAGCACGATGGCGTCGCTGCCGTTGGCGCACCCGATGGCGTGCTTCGCGCGGCAGTAGGAGGCCGTGGCCTTCTCAAGTTCCTCGACCTTGGGGCCGCCGATGAAGTACTGGCTCTCCATGACCTCCCGCACCACCGGCTCGATCTCCGCCCGCAGTGCGGCGTACTGGGCCTTCAGGTCGAGCAGCGGAACGTTGACTTCGGTGGCGGTCGCGGAGGTCATCCGGTCATTGTAGCGGAATCCGCGGGGAAATCCGCCCGTTCAGCGCCCCGTGCTGCCGAAGCCGCCACTGCCCCGCGCGGTCTGCTCCAGTTCGGTCACCTCGCTCACCCCGGCGCGGACCACAGGCGCCACCACCAGCTGCGCGATCCGCATGCCGTGCTCCACGGTGAAGGCGGCCCGACCCAGATTGATGAGCGCCACCACGGCCTCGCCGCGGTAGTCGCTGTCGATGGTGCCCGGCGCGTTGGGCACCGTGATCCCGTGCCTGGCCGCCAACCCGCTGCGCGGCCGCACCTGCCCCTCGAACCCGGACGGGATGGCCATGATCCAACCGAGGGGCACCCGAACGAGGTCGCCGGGTTGAAGCGTCAGGGGCATGTCCAGGCATGCATGCAGGTCCATGCCCGCCGCCTCGGCGCTCTGATAGGCGGGCAGCTGGGCCTTCGGGTGCAGTCGCTTGAAGCGGACCTCGGTGCGGCTCATGCCCCGAATCTACTTCGAGTCATGGATCGCCTGCAGCACCTCGGCGGCATGCTCTTCCGGCTTGACCTTGTCCCACCGACGCACCACGGTGGCGTCCGGGCCCACCAGATAGGTGATGCGCGCGATTCCCATGTACGTCCTCCCGTACATGGACTTCTCCTGCCAGGCACCCAGCCGCTTCGCCAGAGGCGGCACCCCATCCTTGGCGGGCTCGTCCACGATCAGGTCGAAGGGCAGGCCGAACTTGGCCGCGAACTTGGCGTGACTCTCGGCTCCGTCGGCGCTCACGCCGTACACCCGCGCCTTCGCCTTGAGCAGTTCGGCGTGCAGGTCCCGGAAGGCACAGGCCTCCTTCGTGCAGCCCGGCGTGTCGTCCTTGGGATAGAAGTAGAGGACGGTGAATCCCTTCTTCAGGAAGGCACCCTTCACGATCTCGCCGTCGGCGGTGCGGGCGGTGAAGTCGGGAATCGGCTGGCCGGGTTCGATCAGGGGCATGTCGTGTGCTTCGCGTGACCGCCCCCGCGGATTCGCTCAGCCGCCCCTGCGGAAGTCCAGGCTCGGCCGCGGCGACGCCTGCGACTCCAGCTCGGGCGTCCGCCAGCAGCCGACCCACCGGTTGGGACCGATCCGGTGCAGACAGTAGGGATCCCGGCCGTCGGCGAGCGGGGGCCGACGCTCCTCGGGCATGTGCGGCCACCACGGGATCACCCCGCGATCCGCACCTGGCAGCTTCCGGAACTCGGCCGGCTCGTGGGTCACGTCCTCCACGGTCGTCAGCCGCGACCGATGGTCACGGACGCCCGGAATGCTGGCGAAGAGGCCTCGCGTGTACGGATGCATGGGGTTCTCGAAGAGTTCGAACACCGGGGCGTACTCCACCACGCGGCCCGCGTACATCACGCACACCACGTCGGCGTTCTCGGCCACCACCCCCAGGTTGTGCGTGATGAGCATGATCCCCATGCCGCGGTCGTTCTGGAGCTGGCGCAGCAGGTCGAGGATCTGGGCCTGAATGGTCACGTCGAGCGCCGTGGTGGGCTCGTCGGCCAGCAGCACCTTGGGCTGGCAGGCCAACGCCATGGCGATCATCACACGCTGCCGCATGCCGCCGCTGAAGCGGTGCGGATATTCCGAGAGCAGGTCTCGCTTGCCGCGGGCGAGCGCCAAGGCGTCGTCCTTGAACCGCTCCTTCAGGCGGTTGTAGATGCCCACCTCCTCCAGCGCTCCGATGGCCCGCTCCACGGCCTGATCCGGCGTGAGCTTCTGGTGCAGAAGGATGGCCTCCAGGATCTGGTCACCGATCGAGTAGACCGGGTTCAGGCTGGTCATGGGCTCCTGGAAGATCATGGCGATCTCCCCGCCGCGCACGCGCAGCATCTCGGACTCGGGCATGGAGAGCAGGTCGCGGCCTTCGAGCAGGATGCTGCCCCGGTCGAACCGCCCCGGCGGCCGGGGAATGAGCTGCATGGCGCTCATGGCCGTCACGCTCTTGCCGCAGCCGGACTCCCCCACCACCGCCAGCGTCTGCCGCGGGAAGAGTGTCATGTTCACGCCCGCCACGGCCTGGATGCGCGGCCCGCCCGGGTTGCTGGCGTTGTCGAAGCTCACGGCCAGGTCCGCCACCTCCAGCAGCGGCGCTGCGGACCTCGGCGCGTTGGAAGCGACGCTCGCCTGTGCCTGCACGCTCATCAGTGGGCCGCCTTTCGGAGCTTGGGATCGATCGCGTCACGGAGGGACTCGCCGAGCACGTTGTAGGCCAGCACGCTCAGGAAGATGGCCCCGCCCGGGAAGACGGCCAGCCACCACACGAAGGTGCCCGTGCTGGCCGTGGCGCTCGAAAGCAGCTTGCCCCAGCTCGCCTGTCCGTCGGGGCCCAGGCCCAGGAAGGACAGCGTGGCCTCCACCGTGATGGCCGCCGCCACCGCGAAGCTGGCGTCCACCAGCACCGGCGTGATGCCGTTGGGCAGCATGTGCCGGAACAGGATCAGCCGCAGCGGCAGGCCCACGCTCTGTGCGCTCTGCACGAAGTCCTGGCGACGCAGCTTCAGGAACTCGGCGCGGGTGAATCGCGCCGCGCCCGTCCAGCTGAAGCAGCCGATCAGCGCCATCATCACGTAGGTGTTCCTTGGCAGCACGCCCGCGGCCACGATGAGCAGGAACAGCACGGGAATGGCCATGAAGATCTCGACCAGACGCTGCAGCAGCAGGTCGGCGCGCCCGCCGAAGTAGCCGGCCACGGCGCCCAGCGTGACGCCGATGAGCAGCGAGATGCCCGTGGACACCAGGCCGATCGAGATGGAGAGCCGGCATGCCCAGATCATCTGACTGAGCACGTCGCCGCCCAGCGCGTCGGAGCCCAGCCACAGCGGTCGGCGGCCCAGTGGCGTGTCCCGCTCGCTCTCGATCCGGTCGCCCGCGCGCGTGCCGGGCCGGGCCAGCCCCATGTCGCTGCGCACATGCTCCGGACTCCAGGGCACGAGCGTGTAGATGGCCCGGATCTCCCCGGCCGCCTCCTGCTCGGCATAGCGATCGAAGTTCACCAGACGGGTCTGCCAACGATCCGCCAGACAGAGGGTGCACGCCACCGCCACCAGCGCCGCCAAGCCCGCACGCGGCATCCGGCGCTCGATCGTGGGCAGTGAACCCGCGAGCGTCGCCAGCGGCACGGCCACGGCCGCGGACACCAGCCACGGGGCGGCGCCGCTCCGCGCCCACGCTCGCGTGGCCTCGCTCCGTTGCATGGCATCGAGCCAGTCATGCACCACCGACACCACAAGCACCGTGAACGTGGCCTGCACGAAGGCGATGGCCAGCATGGCCAGCCGGGTGCCCCGGGGAAGTCCCGCCAGGCGACCCGGCAGCAGCCAGGCGGCGGCGAAGACCACGCCCAGCAGCAGCAGCAGATCGGTGGCCCGCAGGTGCTCCCACAGCGGCCAGGTCACCGCCGTCACCTCGCCTCCGGGGCCCAGCTTCTCCATCCGCAGCGGATGCGCATTGGCCAGCAGCGGCGCCAAGACCGCCCCGGCGGCCACCATCGCGATCCACGCCAGGGCGATCACCGCCGCCCGGCGCCGCATGACGCGATCCCACACGTCGGCCCAGAAGCCCTTGGCACGGCGTTGACCCACGCCTCGCATGGCCTCGATGCCACTGATCACTCGGGGCGCTTCACTCATAGCTCACCCTCGGGTCGGCGACCGCGTACAGGATGTCGGCCAGCAGCAGGGCCAGCAGGTTCACGCACGCGATCATGAAGGTGTTGGCCAGGATGATCTCACGGTCACGAAGGTCGATCGCCTCCAGGATCAGGGTGCCCATGCCCGGCACGCTGAAGATGCGCTCCACCACCACGCTGCCGCCCAGCATGGCGGGAAAGATGCCCACGAACATGGTGATCAGCGGCAGCAGGCTGTTGCGGAAGACATGACGGATCACCACGTCAACCTTGGGCACGCCCTTGGCCTTCGCGGTCCGCACGTAGTCCGCACTCAGGTTGTCGAGCATGGCCGCCCGGCACTGCTTGCTCAGCACCGCGAAGCCGCCGTAGACCAGGCAGGTCACCGGCAGCGCCACATGCCAGAGCAGGTCGAGGAGCCAGCCTCGCTCGAAGCCCGAGCCGAAGGTCGGCAGGAAGGTCCACGTCTCCGCCTGCGTGTCGTGCAGGCCGCTCACGGGAAAGAGGCCCAGATATTGCTGGTTGGCCACGAAACCGATCAGCAGCACGCCCGCCAGCACCGTGGGCACGCTCCAGAGCATCAGGAACACCGCCCCGCTGGCGGAGTCGAACCAGGAACCCCGCCGGGTGGCCGCCAGGACGCCGGTGGGGATGGCGATCAGGTAGATGATGGGGAAGGCGATCAGGTTGAGCAGCAGCGTCACGGGCAGTGCGGAGCGGATCAGTTCGGACACGGGGCGGTTCTTGCTGAACGCCACGCCCAGGTCCGGCGAACCCAGCCACAGGAGGTCGGGGACCAGAGGCACACCCATGCGCGGATAGGGCGCCGCGTCGAAGCTGGCTCGCTCCGCGGCGGCCTTGGTCACGGCGGACCGCTGCGCCGTGTGCATGGCCTGTGCCGCGGCCGCGAGCGCGTCCCATGCCGTGCCCTGCCGGATCGGCGTGACTCCTTCGAAACGACGGGGATCCGCCGCACCCTTGGCGTCGAGGAGGTCCTGCAGTCCCTGGGCCCGTGCGTAGTCCGCCAGGACCTCACGGAAGCCGCGGATCGAGCCCACATAGGCGCGCCGCGCAGCCTCGGAGTCCCGCTGCAGGGAGCGATGCCGCTCGTGCGCGTCCATGGACCGCATGCCCTCGAAGGTCGAGACGCCTGAGACCGCCGCCAGGTCCAGCTCCGCTCCCGAGGGCGGCTCGAACCACCCCCGCAGCGGAGGATCCGGAAGATCACGTGGCGGCTTCACCCAGATGCCCGAGGGCGCCAGCTGGAAGCGCGGACCGAACTTGACCGGCGAGATCTGCGCCAGCCACCGGCCGTACTGCACGATCACCGGATCGTTGAGGCCGTAGCGATCCTCCAGATAGGCCTGCATCTGCATCACCCGGCTCGTGTCGCTCATCTGCCCGCCGCTCACCTGCAGGCCGGCACCGATGCCGCCGGGCGCCATGGCCACCAGGCTGAAGACCAGCAGGGTGATCCCCAGCAGCGTGGGGATCATCAGCAGCAGTCGCCTGGCGATGTAGGTGCCCATGCGGAGGTCCGGCCTTCGTCCGTCAGTTCGCCGGCGAAGGCACGCTGCCGCCGCCCACCCGGAAGAACTCCTCGGGCTGCAGGCCCGAGCGGTAGGTGTTCACGTTGCCGAAGTCGCGGCTCACGAACCGCAGCCACGGAGCCACGCGGACGAAGGTGTACGGCTGCTCCTCGGCGATGGCGGCCTCGAACGCCTGCCACACCTGCATGCGGGTGGCCTCGTCCATGGTGCGGCGGCCCTGCTCGATCAGGGCGTCCACCTTCTCGCTCTTCCACTGGATGAAGTTGTCGCCGCCCTCCTTCACGCTGTCGCTGTGCCAGACCTGGCGCGGATCGCTCTCCGGACTGTTCGCGCT
The DNA here is from genome assembly GCA_903861235.1 of uncultured bacterium. Classification (GTDB taxonomy): domain Bacteria; phylum Planctomycetota; class Phycisphaerae; order Phycisphaerales; family SM1A02; genus SYAC01. Next base: position 12,723 of record CAIOTP010000127.1, read on the forward strand.
CCACCCCATGGTGATGGCGTCGAAGTCGCGGGTCTTCAGCAGGTCCTGGTAGCGGCTCCAGTCCACGGGCCTCGTGGTCACCTCGATGCCCGCCTTGCCGTAGCTGTCCTTCACGAAGCGGGCGAGCTTCTCGCTGATCTCGCCACCCGTGGCGTACGTGTACTCGAAGCGGAACTTCTCCCCCTTCTCGTTCTCCAGCACGCCGTCGCCGTCGCGGTCCTTCCAGCCCGCCGAGGCCAGCAGCGCCTTCGCCCCTTCCGGATCGAAGGGCAGCGGCTTCACCGAAGGATTGCTGCCTGGGCTCTCCGGATTCATGGGACCCTTGCTGACGATCCCGATGCCGTCCCAGATGTCGCGGATCATGCGCTCGCGGTCGAGCAGCATGGTCATGGCTCGTCGCACGCGGACGTCGCCGAACGGCGTCGTGCGGCCGCCCGGCCGCGGCCCGCACTGCCAGGCGATGAAGCTGTAGCCGCACCGCATGTTGATCCACTTGAGCTCGTAGGCCTTCTTCGAGAACTCCGGCTCCTCCTTGGCGATCTTGTTGAACTGCGGGCTCGTGGGCAGCACCATGGAGGCCTCGCCGTTGCGAAAGGCCACCAGGCGGGCCAGGTCGTCCTTGATGCTCTTGAACCGGCGGCTCGCCAGCGGCGACTTGGGGCCCCAGTAGCGATCGTTCCGCACCAGCACCACGTCCGTGCCCGGCGTCCACTGCCGGCCGAGTTCGCCCGGCCCCTTCGGGCACCGCTCCAGGCGATACGGACCGCTGCCCATCAGCACGCCGGTGGCCTGGTTGATCTGACCCGGCTCGAACTGGGCGTAGAAGGCCTTGCTCAGGATCGGGTTGCCCATGGCGTTGAGCATGTTGGTGAAGAGCGCCTTGCTGAACACGAACTCCACCGTCCGCTCGTCGATCACCTTCACGTCCGTGATGTTGTCCATCAGGCTGCGGCTCCGCTCCGCCTCGATGAGCGGATTGAGCACGAAGTCCTTGAAGGTCCAGCGCACGTCCTCGGCAGTGACCGGACTGCCGTCGCTGAAGCACGCCTGGGGGCGGATGTGCGCCCGAAGCCAGAGGCCGTCCGGATCCATCTGCCAGGCGTCGGCCAGGCGACCGTGCAGCTTCAGGGTCCTCGGATCGATGGAGATCAGGCTCTCGCACACGCTGTCGATCACACGGGTGCCGTAGACGTCGGTGCTGATGTAGGGCACCAGCTTGGCGGGCTGGGCCTCGAAGATCTCGGTGAACTCGCCTCCCTCGGCGAAGCCGGGCTGGCCCATCGGATCGGAGGCGAACGTCACATCGGGCTGCCAGGACACCGCCACGCCGGGCCGGGCCCAGGACTGGTCGCGGGGCGCCGAGGCGGCGGCCGGGTTCGCCGCGGCGGTCGCGGCGGGCGCCGTCCGCAACTGTCCCATGCGCTTCTCCAGCTCCTCCAGCCTGCCGTCCACCTTCTGCAGCAGCTCCCACTGCCGGTCGCGCTGCACCATCGAGAGCCACA
>CAIOTP010000128.1 GCA_903861235.1 uncultured bacterium
AGCGATCCCTATCGATCCTCATGGGCGCCAGGCAGCAATGGCGATGGCCTGGGGCAGGGTTGGTTCGCCGATTACAAGGACAACGCCGACGAGCCGCTTGACGCGAGACTGGCCACCGACCGTCAGGGGGTGCGTCTGTTCCAGTTCTTCCCCTCTCTCGGCATGTCCATCGATGACGCGTGGTCGCTCTCGCCGGACCGCGTCGCCGCCGACAGCGAGGAAAGGAACCTGCTGTTCAAGGGCATCAGCAACCTGGTGAGCACCCGCAGCGACGTGTTCACCGTGTACTTCCGCGTGCGCACCATTCGCCAGGACCCGCAGTCGGGCAAGTGGAACGGGGTCGACCCGGACAGCATCCTGGAGGACGCCCGGTATGTCATGTGTGTGGACCGGAGCAACGTGAACCGACCCACGGACGAGCCCCGGATCGTCTACTTCTCCAGGGTGAACGAATGAGGCGCCCTCGTCGGGCGTGCGCCCGCCCCGCATGACCCCCCTCATCGACGCCGCCTACCTGCTCGGCATGACCGCGGCCAGCCCGTGGTGGGGGTGGCGCATGCTGCGAGCGGGCAAGCACCGCACCGACTGGCCCGGGCGTCTGGGGCAGGGGACTCCCCTCCGCCCTCCGGCTCCGCAGGGGCGGGTGCTGGTGCACGCCGTGAGCGTGGGCGAGGTCAACGCCGCCCGGGGCCTGGTGGAGCATCTGGCCGCCCAAGGGGATGTGGTGCTGAGCGTGACCACCGACACCGGTCATGCCCGGGCGATGCAGCTGTTCGGACAGCGGCTGCCCGTGGTGCGTTACCCGTTCGACGCAGGATTTGCGGTGGAGCGATTCCTGGACCGCGTGAACCCCAAGCTGGTGGCGCTCATGGAACTGGAGGTGTGGCCCAATTTCCTGCACGCCTGCGGACGTCGGGGCATTCCCGTGGGCGTGGTGAACGGGCGCCTCAGTGCCCGCAGCTTCGCCCGCTACCGCCTTGCCCGCCCTGTGCTTTCGGGCATGTTCAGGCGCCTGGCCTTCGTGGCCGCGCAGACCCAGGACTACGCGGATCGCTTCGTGCAGATGGGCACGCCCGGCGATCGCGTGAGCGTGACCGGGACCATGAAGTGGGACACGGCGCAGGTGGCCGACCAGGTGCAGGGCGCACAGGAGCTCTCACGGGAGATGGGCATCGATCCGGATCGGCCGCTGGTGGTGGCCGGGAGCACCGCGCCCGGCGAGGAAGCCATGCTTCATGCTGCCGTGCCCGAGGGGGTGCAGCTGCTCTGTGCGCCCCGCAAGCCGGAGTGGTTCCAGGCCGCCGCCGCCGCCATGCCAGGCTGCGTGCGCCGCACCATGGGGGTGCCCGGCACCGGCGCGAACCGGTTCCTGCTCGACACCATCGGCGAGCTTCGCAAGGCGTATGCGCTGGCCACGGTGGTGGTGGTCGGCCGCAGTTTTGGAAACCTTCACGGCAGCGACATGATGGAGCCGGTGGCGCTGGGCAAGGCCACGCTGATCGGTCCCCGCTACGGCGACTTCGCCGACATGGCCGACGCGCTGATCCAGGCGGGGGGGCTCCGCGTGACGAGCCCGTACGAGCTGGGCCGTGATCTGGCAGCCCTGCTGCACGACGCGGCTGGACGACAGGACATGGCGAGGGCCGGCAGGGCGGTGATCGCCTCGCGACAGGGGGCCACCGCTCGTCACGCCGCCATGATCCGTGCCATGATGGTGCCCGGTGGTCGCTCG
>CAIOTP010000129.1 GCA_903861235.1 uncultured bacterium
CCCATGATGGTGCGCGACTTCCAGAGCGTGATCGGCCGCGAGTGCCGGGCCCAGTGCCTGGATCGTCTCGGCCGCCTGCCCGACGCGGTCGTGGCCTGCGTGGGCGGAGGAAGCAACGCCGCCGGCATCTTCTTCCCGTTCGTGAGGATCGCTCCGTGCGGCTGGTGGGTGTCGAGGCGGGCGGTCGCGGGAATGCCGCCGGCCAGCACGCGGCGCCGCTCAGCTTCGGCAGCCCGGGCGTGCTGCACGGCTCGCTCTGCTACGTGCTGCAGGACGCCGCCGGCCAGACCGCGGACGTGCACAGCTGCAGCGCGGGGCTGGACTACCCCGGCGTGGGACCGGAGCACAGCTTCTGGAAGGACTCGGGCCGCGTGGAGTACGTGGCGGCCACCGACGACGAGGCGCTCGACGCCTTCCGGCTGCTGGCCGAGCAGGAGGGCATCATTCCCGCCCTCGAGACGGCGCACGCGGTGCACGCAGCCGTGCGGCTGGCAGGCACCCTGCCTCGCTCCGCCGCCGTGGTCATCAACGTGAGCGGACGCGGCGACAAGGACGTGAACGAGGCGATACGGCTGCTGCAGGCCCGCGGCGACCGGGTCTGAACCTCAGCCCCCGGCCTTCAGGTCCACCGCGATCGGGTTGTGATCGCTCGCGTATCCCTTGGGGCGCTTGTCGTTCCCCTCGATGCACTTGGGCACGCCGAGCACGAAGAACGAACCCTTCTGGCCCTTCTCGAAGAGCGGCGGCGAGAGCAGCACGAAGTCGATCGCCCGCTGGATGGGCTTGCCCTTCTGGTCGTCGGGCACGAACGAGTGGGTGACGTACTTGCCGGAGGACTTGTCTCCGTCGCCGTCCTTGCCGGAGCGACCGGCTTCCGGACGGAGCTCGTACGCGCTGACCAGCCCACCGAGGTCCTTTTCTCGCATCAGCTTGGCGGTCTTGTCGTTGGGCGTGGCGTTGAAGTCGCCCACCACGGCCACCTGCGCGTTCGCGTCCTTGGCACGGATCGCGTCGACCAGGTTGACCACGGAGAGCGCCTCCAGCTCGCGCTGATGCGCGAACTTCTTGCCGCCCGCCTTGAAGTGCACCACGAACAGGTGAAGCAGACTTCCGTCCGGCAGGCGGATGTCCGCCTGCAGCGGGCTCCGCTGGAACCCGGGGTTCTCCAGCTTGGACGGCTTGGCCCATCCGCCCTTCTTCTGGGCTTCCGCGTCGGCCGGAACCCGGGCCGCGGCGGTCGATAGCTGCACCTCGGGGAAGATCTCCGCCTTCTCGATCGGGAATCGACTCAGCACCGACTGCTCCACGCCCCGGTAGTAGCCCACCTCGCGGCTGGCCACGTGGTCGTACCCCATGCCCTTCAGGTAGGTGTCGCGGAACCACTTCAGGCAGTCCTCGCCCTCCACTTCCTCCAGCGCCAGCACGTCCGCGTCGAGTTCACGGATGGCGGCCGCGATGTTCTTCAGCCGCGTCTCGTCCGTCTTCATGGCCAGATCGTCGTGCTCGCCGGAGAGTTTCGGATCGTCCTCGCCGTCGAAGAGGTTCTCCACGTTGAAGGCCGCCAGGCGGATGCAGCCCTTGGCCTTCCTGGGCGCCTTGGGCACCCCGGTGGCGGGCGCCGCCTTGCCGTCGTAGGTCGGCTGCCTGGCCTCCTCCCCCTTCCTGGCGGGCGGCGCCTTGGTCGACTGTGCCGGCGCGGACCACGCCAGCAGGAGAGCGAGCGACGCGATCACGACAGGTCGAAACGTGGCCATTTCGCCAGTGTACGGTCGTGAAGGGGCTACGATGGGCCCATGCCCCGGATCAGCAGCCGCAGTCGCTTCGTGCAATACCTGGCGGCCGCCCGGCACAAGCGGGTGGCGGGCGAGAAGACGATCGTCAGCTATCACGGCACCGAGCGGAGCCTGAAGCGGGCCCGCCCCTTCGGCACGCTGCTGCGGGCCTTCCTGGGCCTGCTGCGGCCGCACGCCGGCGCCATGACGCTGGCCCTGGGCACGCTGGCGATCGGCACCACGCTCTCGCTGGTGCCTCCCGCGGCCACCAAGTTCGCCATCGACAACGTGTTCATCGGCCGTCCGCTTCCGGAGTCCTTGCTCCGCGCGGCTCCCGGCCTGGAGGACGCGCCCAGGTCCACGCTGCTGGCGTGGATCGCGGCAGGCATCGTGGCCGTGAGCCTGACGGGCACGGCGGTGCACCTGGTGGGTCGCTGGCAGGCCACCCGCGTCACCAAGCTGCTCCAGGTCCATCTGCGTCGACAGGCGTTCGACCATGCCGTGCGGCTGCCGCTGGGTCGGATCTGGCAGCTCAAGTCGGGCGGCCTCACCAGCCTGCTGCGCGAGGACGCGGGCGGCGTGGCGGACCTGGTCTTCAGCATGATCTACAACCCTTTCCGGGCGATCGTGCAGCTCACCGGCATCCTGGTGGTGCTGGCGTTCACGGACTGGCGGCTGCTCATCGGCTCCCTGCTGCTGCTTCCGCTGGTCTGGTTCAGCCATCGCACCTGGATCGGCAGGATCCGACCGCTCTACCGGGACATCCGGCAGCAGCGGAGCGAGGTGGATGGACACGCCACCGAGACCTTCGGGGGCATGCGCGTGGTTCGGGCCTTCGCCCGGGAGCGGAGCGAGGTGCAGCGGTTCACCGCGGGCAACCACATGATGGCACGGCTGGAGATCCTGACCTGGTGGTGGAGCCGTGGCATCGAGGTGGGATGGGCCCTGCTCATTCCGGTCGCCAGCGCACTGCTGCTGTGGTACGGCGGCCGGCAGGTGCTGGCAGGCGCCCTCTCGCCCGGTGATCTGGTGCTCTTCATGACCTACGTGGTCATGCTGCTGGGCCCGATCGAGGCGCTCGCCTCCAGCGCCACCGGGTTCCAGACCAACCTGGCCGGCTACGACCGCACGCTGGACCTGCTGGCCGAACCCAGCGAACTGCCCGACCGGCCCGGAGCCCGGTCACCCGCACGCGAGAGCGTGCGAGGGGACATGGAAGTGGAGCATCTCACCTTCGCCTACCCGGGGAGCGACACCCCGGTGCTCCAGGATGTCTCCTTCTCCGCGCCGGCAGGCACCATGACGGCGTTCGTGGGGGCCAGCGGTGCGGGCAAGACGACCATCTCCAACCTGATCGCCCGCTTCTTCGATCCGCAGTCCGGCCGCATCCTGGTGGACGGGGTGGACCTGCGCGACCTGCGGCTCTCCGCCTGGCGGGCACTGCTGGGTGTGGTGGAGCAGGACGTCTTCCTGTTCGACGGCACCGTGGCGGAGAACATCGCCTACGGCCGCCGCGACGTGCCTGCCGAGCGCGTCGAGGCCGCCGCACGAACCGCCTGCGCCCACGACTTCATCGCCGCCCTGCCCCAGGGCTACGCCACGCTGGTGGGCGAGCGGGGCGTGCGACTGAGCGGTGGCCAGCGACAGCGCCTGGCGATCGCGCGAGCCGTGCTGGCCGATCCGCGGGTGCTCATCCTCGACGAGGCCACCAGCAATCTGGACGTGGAGAGCGAGCAGGCGATCCAGGAGGGCCTGGCCAACCTCATGCGCGGCCGGACGGCGTTCGTGATCGCGCACCGGCTCAGCACCATCCGGCATGCGGACCGCATCGTGGTCCTCAAGGGTGGCCGGGTGGTGCAGCAGGGTTCGCACGAGGAACTGATGCAGGGCGGCGGCCCGTACCGCGACATGGTCCTGGTCCAGACCTCCCTCCCGGACTCCCGGGCCCCCGCGTTCGCCGCCCGCTGACCGGGCTCAGTCCGGCACGGCGCCCAGGTCCACCGTGGGCAGGGCCAGCGTCTCGTTCTCGAAGGTCGCCGCGCTGATGCGGATCTTGCCGTTTCGGTCGAACACGTGCACCCCGCTCGTCCCGCTGGGCTTGGTGACCACACCCACGCGGAGCGTCTCGCGACGATCGGTCCACGAGATTCCGGCGCTGCCGTTGACGGCGGTGACCGCGTTCATGCGGCGGTGTCCGTCCACGTCCCGCCACAGCACCGCCGCGTCCCCGGTGGGAGAGGTTCCCGCGATGATCCTGCGGCGGCCGTGAGGATCGAGCCAGGTGGCGGTGTTCTCACCGGCGGCGTCGGACGCCACCTCGAACCGCAGCCGGCCATGGCCATCCACCACCTCGATGCCCCTGCAACGAAGCATCCCACGGTCGTCGAGCACGCTGGGTGCGGGCGCGGACAGGTTGGCCATGGTCGCGAACGCCTCCTCGTTGCGGGATTCCAGGTCCTTCAGCCGCCGCTCGAGCGTGTCGCGCTCCACACGCAGCCGGGCGACATCACGTCGAAGGCCGTCGATCTCGCTCCACAGAGGGCCCAGCAGCAGACGGAACAGCCCTGCTCGCCGCCGCGGCTGGCCCGGCGATCCCGTGTTCGTGAGCGACTCACCCTCGGCGTCCGGCGTCTGGTCGGTCATGTTCGCTTCTCCTGTGCGGGAGATCCCCGTGCAGGCAGGCTACCGACAGGATCCTCGCCTAGCCGCCGGCCACGCGGCCTCGCCAGGCCCGCCGACCACGAAGATGCAGCCAGAGGCTTCGCCACTGGATGGCGGTCAGCAGCAGCATGGACAGCGGGTGCAGCATCACCCCCGCCCAGGGCTGGCGGAACCTGGCCGCCAGCGTCAGCCGCGTCAGCAGGCCCGCGGCCACGGCCACGCCAGCCAGACGTGCGGGGCCGGCATCCACCCACCCGGCCATCCAGCCGGCCAGCAGCACCCAGGGCACCACATGACCCAGCAGGTGCATCACGGTGAAGAAGCCGAGCACCGCGGGATGCCCGAGGCCCTCGTACGCGTTCTTCGCGAAGCCTCGCCAGGTCTGCCCGAAGCCCCGGTACATCCGGCACTCGACCAGGTCCGTGCCGTCGAAGAGGTCGGTGCGACCGCCGGTGGCCCGGATGCTGCGTGGAAGCTTGATGCCGTCGTGCATGCTGTCGTGAAACGCGGCGTGTCCGCCGCTGCGGAGCCAGGCCTCGCGACGCACGAGCAGGAACTGCCCGCAGCCCGCGGCCAGCGAGGGTCGTGGATCACGCCGCATGAAGCCCATCGGCAGATACCCCAGCAGCACGAAGTGGATCAGCGGCACCACCAGCGCTTCTCCGAGCGAACCGCAGGTCTCCCGAGGCACGGTGCTGACCAGGTCGCTTCCGGTGCGGCGGGCGAACGCCACCGCGGCAGCCACGGCACCGGGCGCGAATCGCACGTCCGCGTCCGTGAAGAGCAGCCACGCCGCCGAACCCGCGCGACCCATGCGATCACATCCCCACTGCTTGCCGTTCCAGCCGCCGGGGAGCGGCTCGGTGGGCACCACGCGAAGCGGGGCTCCCTGCTGCACCAGAGCTCGCAGCAGCTCGGGCGTGCGATCCGTGCTCTGGTCGTCGTACACCAATGCCCGCACCGGCACACCCTGCTGCCTCGTCACCGAGGCCACGCAGGCCTGGATGTTCGCCTCCTCGTTTCGGGCGGGGATGCACACCTCCACCTCGTCGTGCTCGCCGAGCGGCTCCGTGGGCACGGGCGCACGCCGGTATCGCCCCAGGTTCAGGGCGGTCATGACCAGAGGCACGACCGCGCAAGCCACCGAAGCCGCGGCCCAGAGCTCGAGCCCGCTCATCTCAGGGACTCCTCCGGTGATCCAGCTCGATGCCCTGACCACGACCACGGAGCTTGAGCCAGAGGTCGTAGACCGGATGCACGCGGGCCCCGCCTCCGAGGACGGTCTCGAACCGGCCCGGCTCCCGGGCTCGCACGGCCTCCGCGAGAGCGTCCGCGTTGGCCTGCATGCCTGCCTGAAGGGTCCGCTGCCACTCGCCGCGACGCGGATCCGCGGGGGTCTGCAGTCGGTCCACTCGCAGGAAGACCTCCGGACGCGCATCCACCCAGAAGCCGTACTCCACCGCCACCGACCACGCCGGCATGCCCCGCAGCTCGGCGAGGACCGAGGCAGCGCCAGGCCGCGGAACGACCGGTTCGCGCACGTCCGTGAAACGCCCCTGAGGCGTCACGATGAAGGTGCCCTGGGGCATGGCCCGCAACCTGGCCGCCACATGACGAACCATGGCGGACAGAGAAGCCGGATCGTCGGGATCGATCCCGAAGATCCCCAGACGAGTCAGGAATCTGAACCGGGACAGCTCGCGGGCGTCCATGGGCGAGACGTTCCCGCGTTCCGGAAAGAATCGAAGATGCAGCCACACCGCCACCATCGGATCCCACCACGATGCGTGGCTCAGCGCCACCGACGCCTGGCCGGCGAACTGACGGAGCGCTTCGAGCGACTCCCGGCTTCCCGCCGCCAGGCGCACCGCATGAAAACGCCGCCTCAACTGCCTCTCGGCATACCACCCGAAGAAGGCGGCGAATCGCGGACTCCAGCGATCGGGGATCGCGATGTCGCTCACGCTGCCCCGACCGCCTCACGACGCGGTTCGGCCTCACGCCGCCCCTGGGTGCTCAAGCCGCGGTCCTCGAGCGCCGACCAGGCCGCGGTGACTCCACTCATGAGCACCATGGGAACCCCTGGCCCGGGATTCGCGCTGCCACCCGCCAGGTAGAGGTTCCGAAGCACCGGGCTGCGGTTCCGCGGCTTGAAGCCACCGTGCAGTCGGCCGTGGCTGGCCAGACCGTAGATGGCCCCCACCTTCGGCGTTGTACATGCGGTCGATCAGCTCGGGCGAGAGATGACGCTCCACCCGGATGTGCCGCTCCAGGTCCTGCATGCCGAACCGCTTGAGCTTCTCCAGGATCACCGGCCGGTACTGCTCGAGCAGTCCTCCCGGACCCTCCCATCGCTGCCCCGCACGCTGGTAAGGCGTGTGGATCAGCGCGTAGAGCGCCTCGCCACCGGCGGGCGCCTGGGCGGGATCGGTGCGGCTGGGCACGCAGAGGTAGATGGTGGGATCCCTGGCCGGGACACCCTTGGCGTAGATGTCGTCGAACTCGGCCACCGAGTCCCCGCTGAACAGGAAGTTGTGGTGCAACAGGTGGTCGTACTGCCGATCCAGGCCCAGGTAGAGCAC
>CAIOTP010000130.1 GCA_903861235.1 uncultured bacterium
GCGCACGACGCATCCCGGCCACGACTGCAGACCGTTCACGCGCAGACGCACGCGATCGGCAGGATCACGGAAGTCCACGCTGGCGTCCGCCTTCGAAAGCTTCGCCGCGCGACAGGCGCGCGACTCGTCCTGCGTGCGCCCATGGCCGTCGCCCCGCAACAGCCGCTCCACCACACGCAGCATCATGGGCACCGACTCGACGGCCACGCGGTCCAGCACCTCGCCCGCCGTCTCCTGCGGACCGATGTCGGTCTCGAAGGAATCCAGGATCACGCCGGCGTCCATGCGTTCGGCCACCGCGATCGCGCACACCCCGATGCGCGACTCTCCGGCAAGCATCGCCCGCTGGATGGGAGCCGCGCCGCGCCACCTCGGCAACGCCGACGGATGCAGGTTCACGCTGAGCCGATTCGCCAGCAGTTCCGGTCCGAGCTTCTGGCCGAACGCCACCACGACAAGCGGTCCTCCCGCAGCCTGGATCGCCTCGAGCGCCTCGCCCCGATTCGCGTCGTCGGTCCGGACCAGCGCGACGCCCTTCGCGAGCGCCCACTGCGAAACGGGCGGCGGAACGAGCTTCAATCCGCGTCCGGCCGGTCGATCCGGCTGGCTCACCACCACGCCCAGCAGGCCAGCCCGGTGCAACGCCTCGAGCTTGGGCACGCCCAGCGATCCGCTGCCCAGGAACGCCACGCGACCGGGAGCGCGGTCAGGCATCCGCCTCGAGGTCCTTGAGCGCCTTCCGCACGCGGATGCGGTCGAGCATGCTCATGCGGTCGATGATCATGATCCCCTCGAGGTGGTCGAACTCGTGCTGCCAGACGCGGGCGCAGAAGGTGTCGCTGACCAGCGTGAAGGGCCGGCCCTCCAGATCAAGCGCCTCGATGGTCACCTTCGTGGGCCTGCGGATCTGCCCGCGGATGCCGGGAAGGCTCAGGCACCCCTCGTCATGAGGCTCCAGCTCGCCCTCGAGCGACTTCAGCACCGGGTTGACGAACACGCGCGCGGGCACCGGGGCCTCTCCGTCGCTGGCTCGTTCGCCGGTCACGAAGATGCGGAGGCTCTCGCCCACCTGCGGCGCCGCAAGGCCGATGCCCTCCTCCTGGGCCATGATCTCGAACATCTCCCCGACCAGATCGCGCACCCCCTGATCCACGCGGGCCACAGGCGCCGCCTTGCGGCGGAGCACGGGGGCGGGGTGGATCACGATCTGGCGGCGGCTCATGAGCGGGAAATGCTAGTGCGGGCGCCCCAGCCGCGTCCGCCTGCATTGACCCCCGGGACGGGCTCTCGTACCTTCGGGGCTTCAGCCTTGCAGGACCCGAGATCGTGATCTTCCCATGGAAAAAGAGCGGCGGCGACGACGCCCAGTCGGGCGACGCCGACAAGCCCGGCAAGAACGCGCCGCAGACGCCGCAGCCTGAGAAGGCCGCGAAGTTCATGCAGCACGCGATCTCCATCTCCCAGACCGGCAACCACGAGTACGCCCTGCAGCTGTTCGCCCAGGCGCTCCGTCTCGATCCCACCAACATGGCCGCTCATCACGGCATGTTCGAGGCGGCGAAGAAGTTCGTGGAGGGCGGCGGGAAGCCCGCGTCGGGCAAGGACATCAAGCTCATCGACGACGGCTCGGGCAACTTCGCCAAGTTCGCCGCGGCGCAGTTCGTGTGGATGCGCGACCTGGGCAACCTGACCGCGGCGCTGAAGCTGCTCGACTTCGCGGGCAAGCTGGGCTTCGAGGAACCGGGCCAGTGGTTCGCGCCCCGGGTGCTCAACCTGCTCCGGTCACAGCAGACCAAGAAGGCCAGCAAGTCGCTGTGGATCCAGGGCAAGGACGCCTTCGCGGGTGTGAACGCCTGGACCGAAGCCTTCGCCTGCGGCGAGGAAGCGGTCAAGATGGATCCCTCGGACTCGGGTCTGATCGCCGAACTCAAGCAGCTCACCGCGGCCCGGGCCATCCAGCGGGGCGGCTACGACAAGACCGCCAACCAGCAGGGTGGATTCCGGGCGAACATCCGCGACGCCGACAAGCAGAAGGAACTGCAGGAGCAGGATTCGCTTTCCGGTGGCGGCGACATCGAGGCCCGAAACCTGGAGCGGGCCAAGAAGGACTACGAGGAGCGGCCCGACGTGCCCGAGCACGTGCAGAAGTACGCCACGCTCCTTCGCAAGCAGGGAACGCCCGAGGGCGACGCGGCCGCGTTCAAGGTCTACCTCGACGGCTTCCAGCGCCTGGGCGAGTACCGCTTCCGCATGGCCGCCGGCGATCTGCGGATCGCCCAGTCCCGCAAGAAGGCCCGTGCCGCGCAGGACCGTGCTGCGGCCAGCCCTGCGGACGCCGCGCTGCAGGACGCGGCCCGGGCGGCCCGACAGGCCAACATGGAGCTCGAGGCGAAGGAGTTCGCCGAGCGCATGGACAAGTACCCCACGGACTGCGGCATCAAGATGGAAGTGGGCCGCATCCGCTTCGAGCTGGGCCAGTACGACGACGCCATGCCCTGCTTCCAGCAGGCCAAGGACGAGGCCAAGTTCCGCGTGGCGGCGGCGCACATGCTCGGCCGCTGCTTCGCGGCCCAGAACTGGCACTCGGAGGCCGTGGGCGAGTTCAAGGAGGCGATCCAGGTCCTGGACGCCGGCAACGCGGAGCGGGAGCTGGACATCAAGTACGACCTGATGAACAGCCTCATCGAGCTGGCCCGCTCCGAGAAGGACGCACAGTCCGCCCGTGACGCGGCCGAGATCTGCAGTTTCATCCTTCGGAAGAACATCGCCTATCGCGACATCCGCGACCGCCGCAAGCAGGTGGACGCGCTGGTGAAGGAGATCGCCGGCTGATGGCGCCGCCGCCCGCCGGAGGCGAGCGGGTGGTCGCGGTGGTGCCGGCCCGTTGGGGCAGCACGCGTTTCCCGGGCAAGGCCCTGGCCCTGCTCGAAGGCACCCCTGTCATCGTGCATGCTCTCCGGAGAGCCAGCGAGGCCCGGTGCGTGCAGCGCGTCATCGCCGCCGTGGACGACGAACGGATCGCCGACGCCGCTCGGCATGCCGGCTTCGAGGCCGTCATGACGCGCGCGGATCACCCCAACGGCACCAGTCGCATCGCCGAGGTGGCCGCGGGACTGCACTGCGAGATGGTGGTGAACGTGCAGGGCGACGAGCCGCGGATCGAACCCACCCTGATCGAGCTGGCGGTGCAGGCACTGGACGACGCCGGCCGGGAGGTGCCCGTGGCCACCGTGGCAAGCCCCTTCATGCCTGGCGAGGATCCGGCCAACCCGAACATCGTCAAGGCGGTCGTGGGCACCAATGGGCGGGCGCTCTACTTCAGCCGCTCGCTCGTGCCTTTCGACCGCGACGGTGCTCCGGGCGCGGTGAAGCCGCTCAAGCATGTGGGGCTTTATGTCTATCGGCGGCCCTTCCTGACCACCTTCGTGCTCATGCCGAGCACGCCACTGGAGCGCACCGAGCAGCTCGAGCAGCTCCGCGTGCTGGAGAACGGCTACGACATCGCCGTGGCGATCGGCCAGGCCCGCTTTCACGGCGTGGACACGCCCGAGCAGCTGGCGGCGCTGGCAGGGACGGGCCTACA
>CAIOTP010000131.1 GCA_903861235.1 uncultured bacterium
ATGGGCGCCATCTGGGGGGTGAACAGCTTCGATCAGTGGGGCGTGGAGCTTGGCAAGGTGCTGGCGAAGCGCATCATCCCGGAGCTGGGCGGCAAGGCCGGCGAGCTGAAGCACGACGGCAGCACGAACGCCCTGATCCGCAAGTACCGCGCTTGGCGCGGGCGCTGAGCGAAGAGGTCCTCTGCTCCACCCGAACGAACAGGGCGGCCCCGCAAGGGAGCCGCCCTGTGTGTCATCAGGCTGAGATGCCGGCGGTCAGTCCGCCATGCCCATGTCACGCAGGTCCAGCCAGCCGTCGCCGTTCAGGTCGGCTCCGGCCAGCTCGGGCAGGCCACGCTGCACCAGCTCCGCCACCGAGATCGACTCGATCGCCGTGGCCGGGCCATCGAAGCCCGCCACGCACCCCGTGTCGCCCTGGGCGCCGAAGTTGTCCAGGATGAACTGGCCGTCCGCCGCGTTGGTCACGCCGTCGCCATTGAGATCATGAGCTGTGTTGGGGTTCCGCACCACGTAGGCACCCCAGTCCAGCACGTCGATCACCTCGTCGTCGATCAGGTCGCCCAGCACCAGCGTGGCCGTGGCCGTCCAGTTCGCACCACCATCCGTCACGTCCACGCGACGGCGGAGCGACCGGGCCGGATCCTCGACCGACAGGCAGGCATAGGTGTCGATGGGCAAGCCCCAGTCGAAACTGGCGGAGCCGGACACGAAAGTCCGGTTCTCCTGGAGCACTGACCAGGCGGCCGTGGTCACCCCGACCGTCTCCACGACCAGGCTTCGCGTCAACGAAGCGGGGTAGCCCATGCCCGGCAGGGAAACCGTGACACTCATCATGTTGTACGGCTCCACCGTGACCTGCGTGGTCGCCTCGGCACTGTTGCCGCACGGATCCACCGCTCGCCAGGTCACCGTGGTCACGCCCACCGGATACGCCGCCGACAGCGGCTGGCCGTCCGACCGAGTGGCCGTCTCCGTGAGCGGGCTGCAGCTGTCCGTCGCCACCGGTGCGACAAGGCTCACCGTGGCGAAGGCGCCGTCCCCGGCCTCCGGACGCACCGTGCGGTCCGCCGGCACGTTCGAGAGCACCGGGTTGCCGTCGTCCACCACGAAGCCGGCGGAGCCCACCAGCGTGGGCGCAAAGGCGTTCCCCAGGCCGTCCGCGAACTCCGTCTGCAGCGGGCCGGCGCTGAAGAAGTTCACGCCCGTCTGGCTGCCGTCGCAACTGCCACCCACCACCGTGAAGTTCAGACGCGCCATGGCCTTGTTGCCCACGACCTCGCCCGAACTGCCGGGTTCCACCGACACCAGCACCGTGGCCTGGCCCGCGGACGGGTTCAGCGAATACACCACGTTGAAGGGCGCGTCGCCGGGGTTCACGCTGGACAGCGAGAGCTTGGACGCGTCCCACTGGACCAGCATCTGACCCGCCACCACCGGCTGCGAGGCACCCGAGAGGCGAGCCTCGACCGTGACCGTGGAGTTCACGGTGTTGCAGGCGCTGGCGTTGCTGGTCAACGCCAGGACCGGGTTGGGATCGCACTCGTCAGGAATGCCGTTGCCGTTGCGATCGGCCGACGTGCCGCTGGCCAGGTCGCAACTGTCCGGAATGCCGTTGGCGTTGCAGTCCGAACTTCCTCCGGTATCCCATTCAACAATCGACGACCAAACCTCAGGAAACACAACATCAGACAAGTCATTCCAATGCCTGCCTGGCACCGGGTCCGAGACATTGAGGCTGATGAAGTGGAGGTAGTCCTCGCCTCCACAACAATTGTTGGGCTCATTTGGATTCAAGTCCCACCAAGCAAACCAAGGCTCTCCCGTCACCCACCGCCAACCTCCTGCCGGCTCTACCGTGCCTGCAGACGAAGGATCCTGGTAGCCCCCCAGCCATGGACCGAACCGGCCGACCCACAGCCTGTAATCACCTGCCAAGA
>CAIOTP010000132.1 GCA_903861235.1 uncultured bacterium
CCGGCCACCGCCTCGGGCGACCTGGTGGGCGAGCGTGGCGGCAGCGGACAGTTCATGATCGAGGCCTTCGGCCGTGCCGCGCACGCCGGCCGGGACTTTGCGCAGGGCGTCAGTGCCGTGCGGACGCTGGCTGCCGCGGTGACGGAGGTGTGCGCCATGAGCGATCCGGCCTTGGGGCGGGCGGTCAACATCGGGCCGCTGGCGGGCGGCGCGGCCACGAACATCGTGCCGGACCATGCCCGGGCATGGGGGAACCTGCGGTTCCGGACCGCGGCCGAGGGGCGTGCGCTCTCGGAGTCCGTGGCTTCGGTGGCGAGCGGCAGCGAGCGCGACGTGCCTCGGCTCCGGGTGCACCTGACCCTCAACCGGCCCGCCAAGCCCTGCACCGAGGCCGTGCGGGCCATGGGCGAGACCGCCGGCGAGATCGCCCGCGACCTGGGTTTCCGGGTGGGCCTGGGATCCACCGGCGGCGTGAGCGACGCCAACCTGATCCAGCACGAGGGCCCGCCGACGCTGGACGGTCTGGGCGTGCGCGGCGGCAACCTGCACCGCGACGACGAGTTCATGTGGCCTGAGAGCCTGGCCGAGCGGGCTTCGCTGCTGGCCATCCTGCTGCGCCGGCTGGCCGGGCGCTAGCGCGACCCGCCCACGCGGCCCATGAGCAGCCGCAGCGAGTCCACCACCTCGTCCTGGTCCGTCTCCGTGAGCCGCTCGTGGAAAGGCAGGGCCAAGGTCCGCTCCGCGATCCGCTCCGCCACCGGGAAGTCCCCGGGCTGGTGTCCCACCGCCAGGCGCACGTGCGGCAGCAAGGCGGCGCAGGGCCACCAGTCGGCGGCGCCGATGTCCAGGCGGTGCAGGCCGTCCACGATGGCGTCGCGGTCCGACTGGGTGAACCGGTCCGAGAGGCGCACCACGAAGCTGCTCCAGCTCATCACCGCGCCGTCGGGCAGACTGGGCAGGATGATGTCGGGCTCCGCCGCGAGCCTTCGCACGTAGCCGTCGGCCACGGCACGGCGCCGCTCCATGCTGGCGTCGAGCCGCCGGAGCTGACTGAGCCCCAGCGCGGCGTTCATCTCCGGCATGCGGGCGTCCCAGCCGTCGTAGGTGTGCTGCAGGCGGCTGCCCAGTTCGCTGGGCTGGTGCGGGAAGCTCAGGCGGTCCGTGCGTCCCTGGTGCCTCATGGCACGGCAGGCGGCGGCCAGATGGTCGTCGTGCGTCACGATCATGCCGCCCTCGCCCGTGGTGATGGGCCGGTTGGCGAAGAAGCCGAAGCAGGCCAGGCGTCCGAAGCGGCCCGCATTGTCCTGGCCCAGCGTGGTCCCGAGCGCCTCGGTGGCGTTCTCGAGCATGGGGATCTCCAGGCGCGAGCAGAGCGCGATCAGCTCGGGCATGCCGCCCGGGTTGCCGAACGTCTCCGCCACCAGCATGGCCCGCGTGCGGGGCGTGAAGGCGCGGTCCACCAGGCGGTGGTCCATGTTCAGGTTGGTGGGATCCGCGTCCACGAACACCGGCCGCGCGCCCACGTGAAGCACCGCGTTCACGTTGGCCGAGTAGCCGAAGGCGCTCACCAGCACTTCGTCGCCCGCTCCGATGCCCAGCGCCCGCAGCGCGATCTCCAGCGCCATGGAGCCGCTGCACACGCCGATGCCGTGGGTGCGACGCGTTCGCTCCGCCATGCCCTGCTCGAAGGCGATCAGGTCCGGTCCCATGGTCAGACGACCGGAGCGGAGCGAGGCGACCACGGCGTCGAAGTCGACGGGCTCGAGAGCGGGCTGGTGCAGGGGAATCATGGGGATCAGCGGGGCTTGAGGCGGGGCGTGGCCTGCGCAAGTCGATTGGCATGCCTCAGGTAGAGCCATGCGGCCTGCATGGCGATCGGTTCGTCCACGCGACCACCGCCGCCGGCCACACGGCCGAGTTCCTGGAGTTCGTTCGCGCTCAGGGTGGGACTGGCCTTGGCCAGCGTGACCAGAGCCATGCTCTCGCCGCGCTGGGCGAGCTTGCCCCGCACCATGCGTGCGAAGGCCGCCGACTCCGGCGTGTTCGCGTCGCACATGGCGGCGATGATCACCTCGGGCACCTCGGTCCTGCCGCCCTCGCGTGTGGCACGGGTCAGCAGTTCGGCCGGGTCGCTGCCGAGCAGCTGGGCGGCGGCGATGGCCGCGATCAGCTTGTCGTGCATGGAGGGCTGATCGATGGTGTCCAGACGGTCGATGGCCTGCAGCAGCACCCGCTTGCGCGCGGCACCCTCGAGCTTGCCCGCCTGGCGGACCGCCCACTCCGACACGGGGCGGTTGACGGAGATCATGAGCGTGGCCATGGCTTCCGAGGGGTCCGCCCCCTTGGTGAGCCATCGGCTGCCCGCCTCGGCGATCGCGTCGGGCAGGCCTTCGCCGTTGCGGATGGACTCGAAGTCCTCGGGCTGCATGGCCGAGTCGGCCGCCAGCATGAGCAGACCGCACTGCACCAGGTTGCGGGTGGAGCGGTCGCTCCGGGCCAGCTCCAGCAGCGAGGCCCGGCCGGAACTCGGCACCAGCCGCAGCGCGGCGGCGATGGCCGCGATGCGGTCGCGGTCGCGGCTGGTGCGGGTGAGATCGAGCAGCGGACCCGCTGCAGCCGTGAATCCGTAGTGTCGCGCGGCGTCACCCAGCCGGGCGACCAGGTCGATCCGGTCGGACGCCGAGGCCTCGGAGAGGCGGGCCACGAAGGCCTTCCACTTCGCGTCGTCGCCCTTCTGCAGGGCCAGCAGCGCGGCCAGACCCTGCACCTCGGCCAGCGTGGTGTCCGGTGCGTCGCGGAGCATGGCGAGCTCCCACGGCTGGCCCAGGCGGTTGAGTTCCGCCACCAGCAGCGTGCGGTCGTAGGGGGTCAGGTCGTCCCACGCGAGCATGGTTCGGATGCCATCCGCCTTGAGCAGCCCCAGACCCAGGCACTCGGTGATCACCACCGTGCGAAGCGCCGGGTCTCCCAGCTTGCGAAGGCGCTCGGGATCCGCGCCGCGTTGGGTGTCCAGTTCCGAGAGTCCCAGGAAACCGTCGATGCGGAGCGGCGGGTCCGGGCTCTCCAGGAGTCCCTCGAACACGGGGGCGAGCGTGGGATCCTTCAGCGCCCGAAGCGCCACCAGCCGCGGGTGTTGCACGCCGCTGGGCTGGAAGGTGACCGCCTGTCGCAGGGCCAGGATGGAGGCCTCGGTGGGATCGAATCGCTGCGCCGGCGCCCGTCCGGCGGTCGCCAGGACCAGCAGGGACGGCAGCAGGCACGCGCGCAGCGAAAGCATGCGCGAAGTGTAGCGAAGCCTCAGTGGCGGCTGGACGCGCGGAGCGTGTGGCGAAGCCGGGCCACCAGCTCGCGGGCGGCGATCAGGCCCGCAGGCCCCGCGTCCACGCGTGCGTCGGCCTCGATCAGGCCCTGGACGCGCGACCAGGCGCCGTGCACGGCCGAGTGGGCGGATCGGCCCAGACCCCGCGCGATCTCGGGAAAGCTCATGGCGGTCAGGTCGCGTGCGAGCCACGCCACCAGTCCACGCGCGAGCGCCACGCGCCGATGCCGACCGCCGGCGCGAAGCTGATCCGGCTCGGTGCCCAGCGTTCGGCAGACGGCCTCCACGATCTCAGGCAGGCGCACGGGCTGCGAGCCGCGCTGCGCATCGTCCTGCTGGAAGATGGCACGCACCTCGCCCGCGGACACCGCCCCCTGCACGCCGCTCACGGCACGCATGGCGTCGATGCGGCTCAGGGTGCCCTCGATCTCCCGGGCCCCGCCCACGCAGCGTTCCGCGATGGCCAGGGCACCCTCGTCGGAAAGGCGCATGGCCCGGCGCGCGGCGAGCCGCCGCGCCAGCGTGAGTCGCGTCTCCGGATCGGGGCTCTCCACGCGGACGACCATGCCGGCCAGCATGCGACTGACCAGGGCTTGACCGAATCGGCGGATGAGCCGCGGGTGCTCGTCGCTGGCCAGCGCCACCTGCGCGCCGGAGAGGTCCAACGCATCCAGCGTGTGCAGGAACTCGCTCTGGGTGGCGGCCTTGTCGGCCAGGAAGTGGACATCGTCGATCACCAGCAGGTCCACGCGACGCATCCGCTGGCGGAAGCCGTCCACCTGACCGGCGCGGACGGCGTGGATGTACTCGTTGGTGAACTGCTCGGCGGGCACGTACCGGATGCGGCATCCGGGCACGCGCTCGCGCCGGGCCTGGCAGAGGCCCTGCAGCAGGTGCGTCTTGCCCACGCCGCATCCGCCATGCACCACCAGGCATCGCACGCTGTCCTCGCCCTCTGCCATGCGGCGGGCGGCGTCGAGCGCCAGCTGGTTCGCCGCTCCAGGCACGAAGTCCTCCAGTCGACGCCAGTGGCTGCCGCCTTCGCGCCGGCCGGTGGACTTGCGCGCCCCACCTCGCGCGGGAGCCGGCTCGTCCTCGGTGGGCGCCGTGCGGGCGGTGGCGGACTCGCGGACATGCCATTCGAGCTCGCCGCTGCCGAGCGTCTCTCGGGCGGCCTCGGCGAGTTCGTCCCGGAAGTTCCTCTTCAGCCAGTCCGCCACGAAGGGGCTGCGGGCCTCCACCTGGAGTCGCCCCTCGTGCACCTGCAGGCGAGCCTCGCCGTCGAACCACATGCTGGTCTTCCGCGTGCCGATCCGGCTGTCGAGCAGCGATCGAATGCGGGCGGGAATGTCCTCGGTTCGGGCGGTCGTCACGAGGTGCGGAATCCTGCTGGACGTGCGGACGGCAGGGTGGGCTTGTGGCCCACCGACGATCGAACGAGCGAGTCCGTTCCGGTCACCTGAAGGGACGAGATGGCCGCGGGACAGCCCCGGCGACCGGACCAGCCGATCGCCCTGACGACCTCGACCACACGACCCAACTTCAGATGTTCGCGTCCTGCGAAGCGAGGGGAAGATAGGCGCAATCTTCGCGCGTGCAAGGGGGAGGCGCTTTGAAACTCGTCGGGATCTCCCGAAGCAGCGGGATTGCAGCGACTTCCCCGCGAAGAAAAACTTCTCCACCGTGGCGCACCGCGATTGTCCACATCATGTGGATGACTGGACCGGGCGCGCGAAAGCCCTGCGGCGAACGGTGGTTCGGAAGCCGCGCGAGCGGTAGAGCCTCAGCGCCGGTTCGTTGCGCTCGTCCACCGCAAGGGTGATGGTGCGTTGCGGGCGCTCGGCGGCCTTCAGCAGGGAGCCGTCGAGCAGCACGGCACCCAAGCCCTTGCCGCGGGCCGACTTGGCCAGGCCCAGGTACGCCACCTCGATCCGGTCGCCATCGAGCGAGACGTTCAGCAAGGCCGCTCCCACGGCCTTGCCCTCCTGCCGCAGCAGCGACCAGAGCCCTGCGTCGTGCGGTTTGCCGCGACGGTGCCCATCCAGGATGTCCTGGTCCCGGCGCAGGTCCGCAAGCCCCGGACAGTCCAGCGTTTCCTCGTAGGTGGCCCGCAGGACCGCCAGCAGTTCCTCGTCGCCGGCCACGGGTTCCAGCGTGAAGCCGGTCGGCAGGGAGGGGGCCGCGGGATTCCGCCGGTTGGTTCGCTCCATGCATGCCAGCACGGCCAGATCCTGGAAGCCCGCCTGCGTGAAAGGCTGGCTGGCCAGAGGATCCTCGGCATCGGTCATCCCCTGAGCCAGGGCCACTTCGGTCGACGCCTGAAGGCTGCAGGCCATCCGGTCCAGCAGCCGTGCGGCCAGGGGCACTTCCTCGGGCCGCACACAGGGACTCAGCGAGAGGGAGGCGGTCCGGCCGGGGTGCCGGCTGATCAGGCCGGCGGCCAGCACGCGATCCGAGGCGTCCACGGCGCACCAGAGGTCGTCGGGTCGCCAGCCGTCCTCGTCCAGCCTGCGAAGCAGCCAGAGGGCCTCGGCCTGCCGCGAACCCAGCAGCCGACGGGCCGCCGACACCCGGAGGGCGGGTCCCGCCGTGACGAGCCGAACCTGCTCGGGGGATGCCTGCACGCGGACAGCCTAACCGCCTCTGCGGCGGCAACCGGGGGCCAGTACGATGCCGGGATGCTTCCGATCTGCCTCCTGTGTGCCATGCTGATGCAGGCCGCCCCGAGCGTCCAGGGCCAGGCCCAGGACACGCCCGTGGTCGGCAAGGGCCGTCCCGAGGAGAAATGGACCGTGGACTACAAGCCAGGCCCGTTCCGGATGTACCGGTCCGCGGACGGCACCCTGTACTGGTACGCCACCTTCACGCTGACCAACCGCACGGGGAAGGATCGCCGCTTGGCGCCCCGCTGGGAGCTGCTGGACGAGCAGGGCCGCATCTCGGCCGCCGGGCAGGGTGTGGACAGCGATGTCACCCGAGCGATCCTGAAGTTGCTCAACGATCCTTCGCTGGAGGAAGTGTCCTCGATCATGGGTGAGATCGGCCAGGGCGAGGAAGCCGCCAAGACGGGCGTGGTGGTCTTCCCTGCGGGGCCGGAGTCGCGAAGCCTGTCGCTCATGGTGTCGGGTCTCTCGACCGAGCGGAGCAGCATCCGTGACCCGAAGACCGGGCAGCCCGTCCTGCTTCGCAAGACGCTCCGCATCGACTACCGGGTTCCGGGCGAGCGAGGCACGGTTCAGGGCGACCTGCCCTTGGCGGACGCCGAGACCGGCCAGGCCAATCCCGGCTGGATCATGCGGTAACCCGGACCGGACCCACGTGGCGGCCCCGCGTCGGCAGCCGCAGGCAAGCCTTGGCGGCAGGCGGGGTTTCGGCTACACTGCTCGGCTCACCTGAAGGAAGGACACCCGTCATGGCACACAAGAAGGGCCAAGGCTCCACACAGAACGGTCGCGATTCGAACCCCCAGTACCGTGGCATCAAGCTCTACGGTGGCGAGGTGGCTCGTCCTGGCTGCATCATCGTGCGGCAGTGCGGCACCCGCTGGAAGCCCGGGATGAACACCTTCCTGGCCAAGGACGACAGCATCATGGCTCACGCCGAGGGCGCGGTCCGCTTCCGCGGCCGGTTCGTGGACGTGGTGCCGGCCTCCAACTGAGGCCCGCCGCCCGGGAGGGCGGACTTCCTGACATGCTCGTCGATCGCGCGAGAATCGTGGTCCGCTCCGGCAAGGGCGGCGACGGCTGCAGTCACATGCGCCGAGAGAAGGCCATGCCCAAGGGTGGCCCCGACGGCGGTGATGGCGGCCGTGGCGGTGACGTGGTGCTCTGGGTGGACCCGCACCTGGACACGCTTCTGCAGTTCAAGTTCGCGGGTCACTTCTTCGCGAAGGACGGCGAGCCCGGACAGTCCAAGAGCTGCACCGGTGCGGACGGCGCCGACTGCGTGGTCGCGGTGCCGCCGGGAACGCTGATCTACGACCTTCAGACCGAGGAGCTGCTGGCCGACCTCACGGAGCCGAACGCCCGCGTGGTGGTGGCGCCCGGTGGCCGCGGGGGCCTGGGCAACGAGCGGTTCAAGAGCGCCACCCATCAGGCGCCCACCGAGCGGACCCTGGGCGAGCCGGCGGTGGAGCGGGAACTCCGTCTGGAGCTGAAGCTCCTGGCGGACGTGGGGCTGGTAGGGCTGCCCAACGCGGGCAAGAGCACCATGCTGGGCGCGCTCACGCGGGCCGAGGCCAAGGTGGGCGCGTATCCCTTCACGACCATCAGTCCGCAGCTGGGCATCGCCGAGCTGCCCGGTGAACGAAGGCTGGTGATCGCCGACCTGCCCGGGCTGATCGAGGGCGCCGCGGAGGGCGCCGGCCTGGGGCACGAGTTCCTCCGGCACATCGAGCGCACGCGCGTGATCCTGCATCTGGTGGATGTGGCCCCGCTCGACGGCAGCGATCCGGTGACGAACGCCGAGGTGATCCGGGGCGAGCTGGAGGCGTTCAGCCCCGAGTTGTCGCGGAAGCCCGAGCTGCTGGTCTTCAACAAGATCGACCTGGTGCCCGAGGAGGACCGCGCCAAGCTGGTCAATCGCATCGGCAACGCGCTCCGGGTGCCCAAGGACCGTCGACTGGTGGTCAGCGGTGCCACGGGGGAGGGACTGCGTCCCATGCTCGAGCGCTGCTGGGAACTGGCCGACCGCCGCGAGGCGCCCGTGGCGGGCTGGAGGCGCGAGGGCTGACTCAGCCGGCGGCCAGTCGCGCCTCGTGCGCACGCACCAGCGCGTCCCACGAATCGTCGAAGGCCCAGGCGTAGTTCCTCCATCGGCCGATCGATCCCGCGTGGATGGGCTTGCGAACCTGCTCGTGGCTGAGGGTGTGCACGGCGCGGCGGTTCTCCTGCGGCCTCAGCACGGCCGGATCCATGGGCAGCCCCAGGGCCTTCAGGCACCGCTCCACCGCGACGGCAGGATCCTGGACCAGACGCTCGTAGACCAGGCTGACCGAGGGGATCTCCAGGGACTCCAGGCACGCCGGCAGCAGGCTTCTCTCCAGTTCCAGAGCCCTTCGGATGCAGGCAAGATCGTGCGTCCAGCCGAAGGCGCCTGCGTTGAAGTTGTTCAGAAGCAGGCTGATGGCGGTGTCGCGAGGGTCGCGCGCCATGTGCAGACCCACGGCACCGGGCAGGACGGCGGCCACCGCAGGCAGCCACTGCCAGGTGAGCAGCGTCTTGTCGAACATGACCGAGGTGCCCGGGCGGGCCAGGCGGCGAGCGCCCTCCATGAAGGTCCGCTGCAGTTCGGCGGCGCGGGATTCGTCCAGATCGGACAGTCCATCCGGCCACGCGCCCTCGGCCTCCAGCGTGGCGCCCAGGTTCTGCATGCCCTCGTATTCGCCGATGCCGCTGATCGCCGGGTGACGGTCCAGCATCTGCTCCAGCAGCGTGGTGCCGCTGCGAGGCATGGCCACGACCAGCGCCAGGCCCTGCACCCGAGGCGCACGGGGCCGGCACCATCCGGGTCGCTGCAGCAGGCGCCGCTGCGCCTCGATGGATCGCTCCAGCGGAGCCGTGCCGGCTCCGTGCTCGGTGGAGGCGTGCACCTGCAGGGCGAGTTCGAAGGCCTCACGATGGCGTCCGATCTCGTCCAGCAGGCGGACGGCGTCGAAGCCCGCGAAGCGACGGATCCACTCCGGGCCGCTGCCCAGGGCGACCATGCGGAGCCGCTCGGCCGCCGCCGCCGGATCGTCCATGGCCTGCCGCCGGGCCACATGCAGCACGGCGCGAGGGTCGTCCTGCCAGGCGCCGCCGGCGTCCAGATGGGCGCGGAATTCCTCCATGCGGCCCGATCGCTGGAGGGCCTCGGCGAGCAGGATGCAGGCGTCGTTGCGGAAGGGCCCCGAGGTGGCGATCAGTTGGCGGAAGCCCTCCACGGCCGGGTCGGTGCGCGAGAGCCGGTGATGGATCAGGGCACGGTAGAAGCGGACTTCACGGTCCTGCGGCGCCAGGGTCATGCCCATGGCGGCCGCCTCGTCCGCGCGTCCAAGCAGCCCCATGCCCAGCGTGGCACGAGCCAATGCCACCCAGGCGGCCAGGGCGCGGGGCTGCCGTGCCACCCAGGCCTCGGCCGCGTCCGTGGCTTCGGCGAAGCGACTCTGCTGGAGCAGCCCCTGCAGCGTGTGGGCTTCGACGCGAGGTTTCATGCTCAGTCGCCGTGCTTCTGCCGCAGTCGCCCGGACAGGCGGAGCAGCAGCTGCACGCGTTCGTACTCGTCCAGCCAGGCCTGCAGCGTGGCGGCGGCCTCGTCGGGGGGCAGCGGCGAGCCCGGCAACGGACACGAGGGGCCGAGCTGCCGCGCCGCCAGGGCGCGATAGCGCGGCAGGGTGCGGTCGCCCAGCAGGGACACGAATTCGAAGTCCTCCGCCATCCAGATCACGGTGGGCACGCGGTGCCCGCCACAGATCCGCACCTGGTCGCGGAGCTGCGGGACCGCGTCACGATCCACCCAGCGCTGGTCGATGCACGGCGCCGCCTGTGCGATGGCGTGCAGCATGGGTCCCTGCTGGACGCAGTCGCCGCACCACACGCCGCTGATCACGAGCACGGGCATGCGCCGACGGAAGCCGGCGAGCAGCGAACGCTGTTCGGCGGTGAGCTCGGCCTTCACGGCGTGCCACGCCGCCGCCTTGCCCGAGTCCCCGGACAGATACTGGTCGTAGCTCAGCGCCTGATCGAACGCCGACTTCAGCAGAGTGCCGTCCATGCCCGGCACCATAGCCGCCCGCGGGCGTTCTTACCTGACGGCCGGTTCCGTGGGTCGGGGGTCCACCGTGGTGGGGCGCACCCCGCCGCCGGCGTAACGGCCCACGGTGTCGGGTGCGCCGACCGCGTAGGCCAGTCGGGCAGCGCTGTCGAGCAGTTCGGCGCGGGTCCGGATGAGCGTGCTCCGCGCGGCCATGAGTTCCAGCTCCGCCTGAAGCAGTTCCGGAAGCGTGCGCAGCCCGTTCACGTAGGCCTCGAACATGGCGTCGTAGCTGTCCTGGCTGGCTTTCAGCAGCGATTCGCCGAAGATGAACTGCCGTTCGGCGGCCAACTGGCCAAAATAGGCGCTCCAGACCTCGTTCAGGGCCTCGAGGCGCAGGCGGGCGAGTTCGGCGGCCGCCTCGTTGCGCTCGGCGCGGGCCTTGCGCACGGCGTTGACGCGCTCGAAGCCGTCGAACAGCAGCCACGTGCCGCGCAGGCCGACCATGTAGGTCGGCAGGGTGGTGTCGATCGAGGCGGCCTGGTCCACCGGATCGGGCTTGTAGTTGAACCACTTGTTCGCCACGTTGCCGTACAGGCCCACGATGGGAAGGAAGTCCGCCTCCGCCTTGCGGATGCGCGCCTCGGCGGCCCGCACACGCTGTCCCGCCGCGAGCAGGTCGGGCC
>CAIOTP010000133.1 GCA_903861235.1 uncultured bacterium
GGCCTACGAACTGGGCCTGACCACGCTGCCCGAGCTGCTGGACGCCGAGCGTGATCTTTCGGAAGCGCGAGCCCAGCGCATCGAGAGCCGATCGAGCCTGCTCTGCTCCAGCGCCTCGCTCATCTTCGCCTCGGGCGCCGGCCCGGGCGAGCTTCGCTGAATCACCGGGCCGTCTCGACCAGCGTGGGGCCCGAACCCGAGGCCGGGAACTCGCCTGCGTTCGCCTTGAACGGCGAACCGATCAGTCCCAGCTGCTCCAGGATCGGATCCCGCCCTTCGGTCTTCACGATGGCCGTGACCGTGCCGCCCATGCGATAGGGATACTTCGGGTCGAACGGCTCCAGCGTGATGCGCACCGGGAACCGCTGGGCGAGCCGCACCCAGTTGAGCGTGGGCTTCACGTCGGGCAGGGTCTTCTGCGAGGCGCCGTTGGCCTGGAAGAGCGCCCAGCCGATGCCCTGCACGGTGCCACGGAAGCGGTGGCCCGGGTACGCGAAGATGTAGACGGCCACCTCCTGGCCCACGCGGATCTGCTCGATCTCGGTCTCCAGGAAGTTGGCCATGACCCACCACTCGGAGTTCTGGACGATCGAGAAGAGCTCGGAACCGACCTGCACGAAGGCACCCACGTTGGTGTTGAGATTGGTGACCCAGCCATCCATGGGCGCCCGGACCTCGCAGTACTGCAGGTTGAGCCGAGCATCCTCCACCTCCACCTGGGCTGCGGCCACCCGCACGTTGGTTTCGCCCATCTGGGCCAGTGCGTTCTGGGCCCGCTTGCGTTCCGCCTCGGCGCTGACCACGTCCGCGTTCGCCGCCGCCAGCGAAGCGTTGGCGTTGGCCACGGCCGCCTCGGCCGCGGCCACCGCGGCGTTGGCCGCCTCCAGATCGCTTTCGGCGAGCGAGACCCGGTCGGCGGTGATGAACTGCTGCTCGAGAAGCGGCTTGATGCGGCCCAGGTAGTCGGCCGCGTAGTCGGCCCGCGCCTTCGCCGCGGAGACTTCCGCACGGCGGCGCATCACGTCGGCTTCGGCACGGCCCACCTCCGCCCGGCTGGAGACGATCCTGGCGTCGGACACCTTCACCGTGTCCTCCAGTGCGCGCACGTCGAACTTCACCAGCGCCATGCCGGCCTCGGCACGCGCCAGGGCCACCTCGTAGGGTCGCGGATCGATCCGGTAGAGCAGATCGCCCTTCTGCACGAACTGGTTGTCGCGAATGGGCAGCTCGACGATCTGCCCGTACACGCGGGGCGCCATGCCGATGGTGTTGGCGCGGATGAAGGCGTCGTCGGTGCGGGGATAACGCTGGACCTGGCTCCACACCACGCTCACGCTGACCACCGCGGAGGCGATCACCACCATGGACACCACGCGCGCGATCCTGCGGAGACGCAGGTCGGCGGGTTCGGTGGCGGTGGTCGGGGAGTCCTGGGTCATGTCAGTACCGGAAGAGGAGCACCCATGCCATGCACGACACGGTCACGGCCACGCTCAGGTACACGGCCGGTCGCGCCCAGAGATGCCGGTCGACGCCCCACCGCATGAAGAGCATCCGCGCCACCACCGCGCCCACGATCCCGATCACGGCGGCGGTCAGCCACGCCGGCACCAGCGCGCCATCCACATCCAGGTTCGGGTTGCAGCCTGCCGCGGCCGCCAGGGGAAGCGTCAGTCCCGCGCGTCGCACGGTCGCCAGGATCCGCTGCATGGCTCCAGGTGTCATCATGTCGATACGCGTGCGAGCATATCGGCGCGGCCGATGGGCACCTGCGATCCGTCCTCCATCTCCAGGGCGCTGTGCAGGGTGCCGTCCACCCAGACGAAGCCCCGCCGCCTCAGGGACTCCGCTCGGTCCAAGCCGGCCTGGAGCATGAGCAGCACGTCGCGTCGGTAGAGCATGCGGGCCACCTGCGTGGCGCCGCAGCCACAGGCCAACGCGTGTTCGCGCACCTCCTCCGCGGAGGGGATCCAGGCGGGCTCGCTCGCGGAAACGCCCGGCCGTTCGAAGGCCTCCGCCATGACCTTGAAGCGGGCGCACATGCCTTGCAAGGACCGTTCCAGCGGTTCGCCTGCGCCGGCGGGCAGCGGGGACTCCATGAACCGGCCCAGGGCCAGTGTCCGCGCCATGACCAGCGACCGCTGCTGCTCGGCCAGCGTGCTCAGCATGGGCTGGAAACCTTCGATCAGCAGGCGCTGTTCGAACGCGTACTGCTCGCGCAGGTCGGAGGTGGCTGCCAGCGTGGCGGTGGCCTTGTGACTCAGCAGTCGCCAGGCTCGCAGGTCCGCGTCGTGGAACGGCTGCAGCGAGGCCATGCCGAGCAGCGAGGCCAGCTGCCGCCAGCCGACCGCGATCGAGCCCATGACCGCCGCACGCGCACTTCGTGTGGCGAAGAGCCAGATCATCAGCGACACGGAGCCTCCCGCGATCAGCACGCTCACCACGCGGACGATGGCCGGAACGACCGATTCGGCCGGCA
>CAIOTP010000134.1 GCA_903861235.1 uncultured bacterium
CCGTGCCCCTGGCGTGGATCGGCGGCCCGCGCGGTCGATGGGCTGCCGCGGCCGTCATGCTCGCGGGAGCGCTGCTCGCCCTGCTGGCACGCCTGGTGGACACGCCCGGCGAGCACGGCGAGCGCGTGGTGGCCGCCCTGATCGATCGTGCCGTGGCCGGAGATGCCGTCGGCGCCGGGGCCTGGTTCGAACCCGAGGCCGTCATCCATTTCGGCGGCTTCGACCAGGCCGCCATGCCCCGGCAGGAGATCGACCGTGATCTCCGGTCCCTGGAGGGGCGGCACCGTGTGGATCACCACGTGACCATGCTGCTCCGCGGCCGCACGGTCGACGCCGGACGTGCCGAGGTCGACGCGGGCTGCCTCACCCGCACGCAGTCGAGTCAGGTTCCGGTGCTC
Organism: uncultured bacterium; assembly: GCA_903861235.1. Taxonomy (GTDB): domain Bacteria; phylum Planctomycetota; class Phycisphaerae; order Phycisphaerales; family SM1A02; genus SYAC01. Next base: position 399 of record CAIOTP010000134.1, read on the forward strand.
ACCACCTGGAGCTTCAAGGTGCGCCGTCAGCCGGATGGCTCGTGGCGGATCCAGGCCGTCTCCTTCGACCGTCTGGCCGGTTCGCAGCCCCGACCCGGCATCTTCTGATCCCTGCACCTTCACGGGACCGATCTTCGGGCATGCGATCCGTGGTCCGCGTGCTGGTGGCCATCGTCTGCCTGCTGCTGCTGGTCGGAGGCGGCTGGCTGGCCGTGGCCTTGGCGCAAGCCGCGCACCTGCAGCGGCAGGTGGTCCGGTTGGAGGAGGAAGTGCGGCGGCAGGAGGAACTCCGGAAGACCATGGCGGAAAGGCTGGGGCGCACGCGACGCCTCGGCACGCTTCGGGTCCTGCAGCAGCATCGCGCCGATGACCCGAAGGCCTCCCCACTCTCCGCCACCTCCGCCGGAGAACTGGCCGACGACGAGATCGTGACCACGGTGGAGTTCGTGGAGCTCGACGACCGGGGCCGTCAGGTCGGAAGCCGGCGCGCGCAGGTGCCGGGCCGCGTGGTCTTCCTGGATGCGTGGACGGTCCGCTTTCCGCAGGACCGCGTGGCCGAGGACGATCCCATGCGCGGCCGCACGGTGGCGCTCCTGCGGCGCATCTACTCCGACCGCATGCCGCCCGCGCAGGGCGTCCCCATCGACACGCCGGGCGCCATCCCGGACGGCTACGCAGCCAGCGACGGCGCACGCTTCGAGCAGGCGCTCTGGAAGCGCTTCTGGCGCCTTGCCACCGATCCGCAGGCCGCCGAAAGCATGGGCGTCCGCGTGGCGCAGGGCGAAGCGGTGTACAAGCCGACCGCGCCAGGCCACTGCTTCGACGTGGAACTGGAGAACTCGGGCGGCCTGACCCTGAGGCCCTCGCGCTGAGCGGCGGCTACCTTGGCGGCATGTCGGTCATCGACCTGCGCTCGGACACGGTCACCCGCCCCACCGCCGCCATGTGGGAAGCCATGCGTCACGCGCCGCTGGGGGACGACGTGCTGGGCGACGAGCCCACCGTCGCCCGCCTGGAGGCCGAGGTGGCCCGCCGCCTCGGCCAGGCCGCGGCGCTCTTCGTGCCCAGCGGCACCATGGCGAATCAGCTGGCCATCCGCTGCCACTGCGAGCACGGCGACGAGATCCTGGCCCATCGCGAAAGTCACATCATCCACTACGAGACCGGCGCCCCGGCCGCCCTCTCGGGATGCATGATCCGACCGCTCGAAGGTCCGGCAGGACTGTTCGACGCCACCGCGGTCCGTGCCGCCCGCCGGCACCGGGACATCCACTCGCCTCGACCCCGGCTGCTGGTGGTGGAGAACACGCACAATCGTGGCGGTGGCTCGATCTGGTCGCTGCCGGACTTCCAGGCCGTGGCACAGGCCGCTCGCGAGCAGGACCTCGCCGTGCATGTGGACGGCGCTCGCCTCTGGAACGCGTGCGTGGCCGCCGGCTACGAGCCTGCGCAGTTCGCCGCGCACGCGGACAGCGTGAGCGTGTGCTTCTCGAAGGGGCTGGGCTGCCCCGTCGGCAGCGCACTGGCCGGATCCCGGGAACTGATCGACCGCGCACGAAGGTTCCGGAAGATGCTCGGGGGCGGCATGCGGCAGAGCGGCATGCTGGCGGCCGCGGCCTTGCACGCCATGGAACACCATGTGCTCCGCCTGGCGGAGGATCACGACCGGGCACGCGCTCTGGCCGCCCTCGCGACGCGCCTGCCCGGCATCACGCTCTCCTGCGCCGCCGAGGCCATTCCCACCAACATGGTCTTTCTCCAGCTCGACCCGCACCGCATGACCGCTTCCGAGCTGCAGTCCCGGCTCGAGCGGGTCGGCGTGCTCACGCTCGCGCTCGACCCGGCCCGCCTGCGGCTGGTGACGCACCTCGACGTCCGCCCCGCGGATGTGGAACGGGCCTCGGTGGCGTTGCAGCAGGCCTGGACCGCCTGATCCGGACCGGTTCTCGGACGGCAACCGAAAATGCCGACCATTCCGCGGATTCCTCGCTTGTGCCGACGCCGGTTGGGGACACAATCCAACGTCCCCGCAGGAGTTCCCTTGAGGCCGATCTCGATCGCCACCATCCTCGCTTCGCTCCTGGCCACCGCACGCGCGATGGGCCAGGGTTGCTGCTGCACGCCACAGTCCGGGCCAGGCTGCTCGGATGTCGCCTGCCAGGACACGGTCTGCGTGATCGACGATTACTGCTGCACCATGCAGTGGGATGCGACCTGCGTGGAACTGGCCAACACGAACTGCGGGCAGGACCTCCTCTACTGCATCGACGCCGACGACGACAGCACACCGGATGTCTGCGAAGCCACGCCCGTGGATCCGGGTGACTGCGATGGCGACGGCGTGCCCGACACGGAACGCCTCGGACCGTCAGGCTCGAACCCCTGGACTGGCGCCGACTTCGGCACGCGGGTCTTCGAGACGGGCTCGAACTGGACGCTGGGCAGGCCAGGCTCGCTGTCCAACTGCTCGGTGCAGATGCCGTTCTATCCCGAGTACCCGTACGACTTCCTCGAGGTCCAGACCGGATGTGACAATGCGGTGGGCACCTTCTCGCTGGTTTCGGTCGCTTCGGCGGGTCAGATCCGGGACTTCCGACTGGAGCTGGGCGGCAACACCCTGATGGTGAAGGGCAGTTCCCAGGTGCCGCAGCACCTGTCCTTCGCCGGCGACGGCTCCACTCGCACACAACGCGCCGAGATCGGCAACGGCACGATGAAGTGCCTGACCCGGGGCTGGCTGCAGCTGGCCATCGACGACCTCTATCAGTTCAAGCTGGACCAGGTCCACCTGGAGGCCACGGGACTGGTGCTGACGGAGACCTTCGCCCGGCCGGACCGCTGGTCACTGGTGCTCCTGCAGAGCCAACTCGATGTCGGCGGCATCAGCTTCCAGCTGGATCCCAAGCGTCTCGAAGAGAACACCGAGACCCGGCTCACCCTGGCGGAGAGCACCATCGATCTGTCGGCCGGCTCCGCGAGTCTGGTCATTCCCCCGGTGCTGGACCTGATCGTCGAGACCCCGATCGGAGCGGACCCCGCGACCTCCGAGAGCCGGATCCTTCTCGGCGGCCAGTCGGCCCTGCTGCTCTCGGGCGGCGACGGCGTCTCACGGCCTTCGTCCACCTCGCTCCGGGGCGCTTTGGCGGTGCAGGGCACGGTCCGCATGGGCGGCTCGCTCGATGGCGTGCTGCACTGCCTCGACGGCACCTGCACCGAAGGCACCGGCTCGCTCTCGGCCACCCATCTGATCTACCCCGACGGTCCCGACGCGAACATGCGATGGCTCGCGGACCTCTCCGGACGCAGCACGGTGGGGCCGCGCGTGCCCATCGAGGTGAACGGCTCCGCGGCCATCGGCGGTCTGCTCTGGATCGACTGGGCCTTGAACACCCAGGCACCGCCGCAGCCCGACTACACCTGCACCATCCTTCGCAATCATGGCCAGTGGGTGGGCCAGGGACGCAACTTCGACCTCGTGAGGGTCTGGCCCGAGGTCCTTCCCTCGGACTTCTTCGTCACGGTGGAATGGGACGGTGCCACCGACCTGAACCTCAAGGTCGGCCGCGGCCAGGTGATCAGTCCCCTGGTGCGCGGCGCCTCCTCGGTCGGTGTGGCCCCGCTCAAGACCTGCGCCTTCCCGCTGACCACCGGCACCGGCAGTGAACTGGTGTCGCTGATCGGCAGCGCGGCCGGAGGCCGTCCGGCCAAGTTGGTGCTGCTGGAGCGCCTGCAGGACGGGTCCTATGCGCAAGTCAGCCAGACCCTGATTCCGGCGAATCCGCAGGACATCGACGTGGGCGACCTGGACGGCGACGGCAATCTGGAGATCGTGACCTGCCACAACAATCCTCCCCAGGTGGTGGCCCATCGGTACGTGCAGGGTGCATTCCAGACGTACTGGACCCGGGACAACTACTCCCAGGGCACGCAGCTCAACTGCGTCGCCGTGCTCCAGGCCTCGGGAGCCAAGTCCGGTGACAAGCGACCTGCGGGCGTCGCGGTGGCGGTGGGCAAGTCGGCGCCCGGCGGCGAATCCGTCGAGGTGGTCGAGGCCGACACCGGTTCGTTCGAGTCCGACACCACCGTGGCCGGCTCCGCCCGCACGATCCGTGGCACGGATGTGGATGACGACGACGATGTGGACGTGGTGGCCGGCGGGTCCAGCCCTTCGTCCAGCCTGAACAAGGGTCTGGCGACCAACGGGTTCGTCCAGGTGCTCCGCAACACCGGCGGCACCCTGGTGCCCAACGCGGCCACCGCCACCGCAGGCGTGCCGGTGGACATGGATGTGGCGGACCTGGACGAGGACGGTCAGGCCGATGTGCTCGTGGCGTGCAGCAGCTTCCCTGACGGGGTGTCGTTCCCCGCCGGAGCCCGCCCCACGATCGCCCTTCTCCGAGGCATGCCCTCCGGACTCCGGCCACCCACCGCACTGGACCCTGGCGATCCTTCGGCCGTCGGCGTGGCCGTGCGCGTGGTCGACGCGGACCTGGATGGTCAACCGGACATCGCGGTCTCTTGGCAGGGCTTCACCTCGGGAGGCGCCAGCGTGTTCCCGGTGCGTGCCCGCCGACAGGAAGGCGGCGTGGCCCTGAGCCGATCGCTTCCGATCGTCTCGGGCCAGGCCGTGCTGGGACTGACCCGCGACGCCCGCGGCTCGCTCGTGACCGTGGCCATGCCGACGGTGCTCACGGATTCCGTGGAGCTGATCCCCACGGATTTCACCGCCCCTGCCCTGCCGGGCGACCTGGACGGCAGCGGCAGCGTGGACGCCGGCGACATCGGCTCCCTGCTGATCCTGTTCGGGCCCTGCACGCCTGGCGAGCCCTGCGTGGGCGACCTGGACGGCAGCGGCGAGGTCGACGCCGGCGACATCGGTTCCCTGCTGATCCTCTTCTCCTGAGCCGCCGTCCAGGGGTCCGCGTAGCCTCCGGCCATGCTCACCGATCCCCGCGTCCGCAAGCTGGCGGACCTGCTCGTGAACCACTCCGTCCGCACCGGCAAGGGCGACCATGTCCTCGTCGAGACCTTCGACTGTCCCGACTTCGTGTCGGCGGCCGTCATCGAGGCGGTCCAGAAGGCGGGTGGTCACGCCCACGCGGTGCAGCGCAGCACCCGGGTCATGCGGGCGCTGAACATGGGAGGCGAGGACGCCCTCCGCGCCTGGGGCGAGTACGACCTCGAGCGCATGAAGCGCATGCACTGCTACATCGGCGTGCG
>CAIOTP010000135.1 GCA_903861235.1 uncultured bacterium
CCGATCTGGCAAGACCATCCTGCTGAGCAGTCACCTTCTGGCCGATGTGGAGGACGTCTGCCACCGCATGGTCATCCTGTACGGCGGCCGCATCCGCGCCGAGGGCACGGGAGAGACCCTGCTGCAGGACAGCGACCACACGCTCATCGAGACGCGAAGGCTCAAGCCCGAGACCATCACGCTGGTGGAGCAGGCGCTGGCCAAGGGCGAGGGAGCCAGCATCGAGCGGATCCAGGCGCCCCGTCAGCGGCTCGAGGATCTCTTCATGCGGATCGTGGAGCAGGCCCGGACCGAGCAGGTGGCCACCAGTGGTGCGCTTCACGGCGGTCGCATGGCCGGCTTCCTGGGCGAGACCGCCGAAGGCGCGGGCCTGGTGGCGGAGCTGGCCCGCGAGCAGCCCGTGGCGAAGGCGGCGGAGCCCGTGTCGGCACCGGCCCCGCGCGCCGATCCGTTGCTGCGTGAGCTGGTGGAGGGCGTGCCGCCCGCGCGTGCCGCGGCCGAGCGTCCCGCGGCCCCCATGCCCCGGCCTGCGGACCAGGTGGACCGAGGCGTGCTCGACAGCCTGATGGGCGACGGGGAGAAGGACAAGAAGTGAGCGAGTCGGTGCCAACGCTTCGGGGGCGCATCCGCGAGGCGTTGCGCCGCACGAGCGTGCGCTGGCTGCTCACCGCGGTCATGACCCTGGCGGTGGGCGGCGCCATGTCGCCCTTCGTGGTGGCCGCGTTCCGCGTGGATGCGTGGCGTCAGGCCATGGTGCAGCTGCTGCGGGCGTCCACGCTGGAGCAGCGCGACGTGGCGGCGGTGGCGCTGCTGGAGAAGGGCGAGGTGCAGGTGCTCGGGGAGACCTTCTCGAGCGACCGGCTCCGCGCCGTGGGTGCCGACCTGTTCGACCGCAAGGGCCGGGTGCTGGACCCGGTCATGGTGGCGGAGATCCTGCTGGCGCCGCGCTATCCGGAGTGGGCGCCGACCTTCCTGGTGGAGAACCCGCTCACGCCGGTGCTGGCGGCGGTGGCGGTGCTCGCCTCGGGTGTGGGGGCGATCTGGTTCGGCCTGCTTCCCGGATATCTGACGGTGGTCGGACTGACGGGCGCCGTTTCCGCGGCCGGGCTGCTCAGCGGCCGGCCGGCGGTGGCCTTCGTGGCCACCGGCATGGCGGGACTGGTGATCAGCTTCGTGCTGCTCATGCGGCTGCTCATGGTGCTGCTGGGTGGCCGCTCCGGCTGGATGGCGGTGGGGCAGACGGTGGTGCGCGAGGCGGTGCGGCTGCGCATCAGCGTGGGCTTCATCGTGGTGCTGCTGGTGGTGCTGCCGCTGATCCCGCTCTTCATCGATCCGCGCAGCCCGCTGCGGTACCAGATCCAGACCTTCATGGCGCGGGGCCTGGATCTGGCCTACATCTGCGCGGCCTGCATGACGCTGACGCTCGGGTGCGCCACGGTGGCCTTCGAGATCCGTGACCGACAGATCTGGCAGCTGATGACCAAGCCCCTGGCTCGCCTGCAGTACCTGCTGGGCAAGTGGGCGGGCATCGTGGCCCTGGACGCGGTGCTGCTGCTGGTCTGCGGCATCGGCATCTTCCTCTTCGTGCAGTGGATGCGGCTGCGGCCGGCCATGGACGATGGCGACCGTCTGGCCGTGCGCGACGAGGTGCTCGTGGCCCGCGAATCCTGCCGGCCTCCGTACCTGCCCATGACCCGTGACGAGCTGAACGCGGCGGTGGACTCCGCCGTGGCGTCGGATTCCGTGCTCAAGAGCGATCTGGACGCCGGCCGTCGGACCATCGAGGACGTGCGTCGCGAACTCGGCAAGCAGCAGCAGAAGGACCACCTGGCCCGCCAGCGGCAGGTGGCGCCGGGCGAGAGCCGCGCGCTGGTGTTCCGCGGCCTGGGCGAGGCGAGGCGGCCGGGCGAGACGGTGACCCTGCGGTTCCTGCTGCACGCCGGGGCCAGCGACACGCACAGCGTCTATCCGGTGATGTTCCGCTTCAAGGACGGCAGCTGGATCGACCGGCAGTTCATCCCCTCCCAGAGCGGCGTGCTGCCGGTGCCGGCGGAGCTGATCGACGACCAGGGCACGCTCGAGGTGGAGTTCATGAACGTGGCGTTCGATCCCAAGTCGAAGGCGTTCCTGCCCGGACCCTTCACCTTCAACTGGGACGAGGACGCGGTGGAGGTGCTCTACCGCGTGGGCGGCTTCGAGGGCAACTACCTCCGCGCCATGACGGTGAACCTGGTCAAGTTCTCCTTCCTGGCCATGCTGGCCGTGTGCAGCGCGACCTTCCTGAGCTTCCCGGTGGCGTGCCTGCTCAGCTTCGCCATCTTCCTGGCCGGCAGCCTGAGCCCGTTCCTGGCGGAGAGCCTGAGGTTCCAGACCCTGGACTTCGGCGACGGGTGGCTGGGGCAGGCCGTCACCCTGGTGGTCTACGCCATCGCCAACGCGGTGGAGTTCCTGCTGCGGCCCTTCGGGCGCATCAGCGCCAACGACGCCCTGGTCCGGGGCTTGAACGTGGGCTGGAGCCGTCTGGGCGAGGCCATGCTGGTGATCGGGGCCGGCTGGACCGGACTCTCGCTGCTGGTGGGCTGGCTGGCCTTCCGTCGCCGCGAACTCGCCATCTACTCGGGGCAGGGCTGAGCATGCGCGATCGCTGGATCCAGGCAGGCTGCATGGCGGTGATGGCGGCGGGCATGGTGGCCGGCGGAGTCATGGTGCCGCGGCTGCTTCAGAAGGCCCGCGACCAGGAGCTGCGCTACACCGCGGATCCGGTGGAGGGTGCGCCGCCCATCGTGGCGCTGGGCACGGCCATCGGCGCGCTGCGGGGCATCATCGCGGACTACCTGTGGATCAAGCTGCAGAGTCGCAAGGAGCAGGGCCTGTTCTACGAGGCCATGGCCGACGCCGACCTGATCACCAAGCTGCAGCCGCGCTTCGCCGAGGTGTGGGGCTTCCATGGCCACAACATGGCCTACAACATCAGCGTGCTCACGAACACGCCCGAGGAGCGGTGGTCGTGGGTCAACGCGGGCATCGACCTGATCCGCAACCGCGGCCTCCGCTACAACCCGAACGACCTGGGCCTGAACAAGGAACTGGCGTTCTTCTTCGCCCACAAGATCGACGGCGTGGCGGACGACGCCCACCTGCACTACAAGCGGGAATTCGCCCGCGAGTGGCACTTCCTGCTCGGGCCGCCTCCCATGGACGTGGCGGAACGCGAGAAGTGGCTGCGGAACATCGCGGGGGCGGCCGATTCCATCGAGGAGCTGGAGGCGACCCACCCCGAGGTGAAGCGGCTGGAAGCCGAGCTCACCCAGGAGCTCTCGCCGTTCGATCGCCGCTTCGGCTTCAAGCTGGACCGCGAGTTCCTGATGAACGTGGGGCGGTGGCAGGCGAGCAAGGTCTCGCCCTACGCCAAGATCCTGGGCCTGGAGAAGCGCTTCCAGCAGAACGATCCCATCTACGCCGCCTTCGACCGCGTGCTGGGCCGCAAGGAGAACGTCGAGGCCCGCGACCGCCTGCTGGCCTTCCTCCGCAAGAAGGTGCTGCGCGAGGACTACAACATGGAC
>CAIOTP010000136.1 GCA_903861235.1 uncultured bacterium
AACGGCGTGCCTTCGGGAAGCTCGTAGGCGTCGCGCACCGCGACCAGCCCGTCCACGGCGGCGGCACCGGCGATGCTCGACCGGTCCATGGGGAGCCTGACCGGGCTCCGCCTCGCGTCCGGAAATCGCGTCTCCACGTTCAGGATGTCGTTCTGCGCGTAGCTGAAGACCAGATGATCACCCTCACGAAGCAGGATGGTGCCGGCCTCGCAGCCGAACACCGCTCGCGCCTCGGCCAGCAGCCTCCGAAGCAGCAGGTCCAGATCCTGCAGCTGGCCCAGATCCGCGGCGATGCGCTCCAGAGCCTCCATGCGGGCGTGCAGCTCCTCCCGCAACTGCAGGTTCGCCGCCTCCAGCTTGCGCTCCGCCTCGCGGCGCGCCTCGATCTCCCGCTTGGCGTGGCGGTTGGCCGCCTCGGCCTCGTCCAGAAGGCGGACTTGCGCCTCCACCATCTCGGCCTGACGGATGGCGTGCCGCACGCGGACCACGAACTCGGCCTGGGCCGGCATCTTCACGATGTAGTCGAAGGCCCCGGCGTCGAAGGCGGCCGCCTTGTGCTCGGGCGCCTCGTCCACCGAGAGCATGATCACCTGCGTTCCCGGCAGTTCGTGCAGTTCGGCATATCGGCTGATCAGCTCCAGGCCCGAGCCGTCCGGAAGGACCATGTCCTGCAGGATCACATGTGGACGAAGACGGGTGGCTGCCGCCACGGCCTCCGACGCCTTGGCCACGTGGTGCACCTGCCAATCCGCCTGCCCGGCCAGCAAGGAACGGACCGAAGCGGCGACCAGGTTCTGGTCGTCGACGAGGAGGATGACCTTGCCGGGATGGTCGGACATGGGGCGGCCGAGGGGCGCTGCGCCGCCGGAAAGGCACGGTTGCCCCTGGGCCACAGCTTCGGGGAGGATAGCCACCGGCATGGACGCGTCCCTCAACGGCATCCTGGTGATCGACAAGCCCGTGGGCATGACCAGCATGCGCGCGGTCGAGCGCGTGCGCCGCTCGCTCGGCGGCGCCAAGGCCGGGCACGCGGGCACGCTGGATCCGCTGGCCAGTGGCGTGCTGCTGGTCGCGGTGGGGCGGGCCACCAAGGACATCCCGCGCCTCATGGGCATGGAGAAGCGCTACGAGACGCGGGTGGACCTGAGCGCGACCACGGCCACGCTCGATGCCGAAGGCGAGCGCATTCCAGGCCCCCAGCCCGCCCCTCCACCCACACGCGAGATGATCGAGGCCGCCCTGCCCCGCTTCCGCGGCACCTTCGATCAGGCACCGCCGGCCTACAGCGCCGTCAAGATCCAGGGGCGCCGGGCCTACGACCTGGCGCGCTCGGGTCAGGATGTCGCACCGCAGCCGCGCCCCGTCACCGTGCATGAACTGGAGATCGTGGCGTGGGCCTGGCCCGTGCTCACCCTTCGGATCCGCTGCGCCAAGGGCTTCTATGTGCGAAGTCTGGCCCGCGACCTTGCGGAGGCTCTGGGGCTGGCCGGTCATTGCCTGGCCATCCGCAGGACCGCGGTGGGACCCTACGCCGCGGACGACGCCATGCCCCTTCCGCTCAACGAGCCGTGTCCGCCGTTGGACCAGAGGATCCTGCCACTGCAGCCTCCGGACGCTGTGGCGTGAAGAGCAGCAGGGCCATGCCGGCCAGCAGCAGCACATCCGCCACGTTGAACACCCATGGAAAGAGTTCCGAACTGTCGCCCGGCCAGCGAAGGTCGAGAGGCAGGTTCCATCGGGGCGTCATGTGCAGGAAGTCACGCACGGCGCCGATCGTCAGCCGGTCGTAGAGATTGCCCAGGCCGCCCGCGAGCACCAGACCGATGCCCAGGTGCACCTGGGTGGCGCCCGCCTTCGTCCACCATCCGAACACGGCGGTGGCACCGACCACGGCCAGCACGGTGAACGCCACGAAGACCGGCCGCCGCTGCTGCCCGAGTCCGAACACGGCGCCGTGATTGAGCACCAGCCTGAAGTCGAGCAGGTCACCTGGAATCACGCGCACGCCGGCATGCCAGGGCAGACGGTAAGAAGGATTGCCCGCGATCTCCTCGTAGCGAAGCTCCACGGGCGCATCGGCCACCGCACGGAACGCCCACCACTTGGAGACCAGATCAAGGGACAGTCCCGCCGCCACCACCACCAGCAGCAGCGCCCACGCCCGGGGAGAACGCCAAGCAGGCATGCCGCCTCCGGTCACCGAGCCACGCCGCGCTCGACCAGCCGTGCGGCCTCGACCGTGTGCTTGGCCAACGGATTCGCGTCCAGACGCGCCTTGGGAATGGGCTTGCCCGTGAGCTGGCACACCCCGTAGGTGCGGTCCATGATCCGCTGCAGGGCGGCATCGATCTCCGCCAGCTTCTCGCGATCGGAAGCGGCCATGTTCAGGGCGAACTCCTGGTCGAAGGTGTCGGTCCCCACGTCGGCCATATGCAGAGGCATGTTGCTCAGATTGCCGCCGCTCGAGCGCAAGGCCTCGTCCTCCAGGCTGTCCACGCGACCGATGAGCTCCGCCCTGCTGCGGAGCAGCACCTGTCGGTACTGGTCCAGATCCTTGTCGGAGAGCTTGGTGCGGAGGCTCGAGACATCGACCTCGTTGACCTCCTTCGGCTTCGCGGCCGCGGCGGCAGCCTTGCCCTTCCGGGTCGGCGCGACCGCCGCCTTGCCACTGAGCACGCGCACGCGTCGGCCGTTCACCAGCACGTAGCCGGACGAATCGGCCTTCTGGTTCACGGCCACGGCCGCCACGCTGAGCGCGGTGGCATAGTCGATCTTGGGGGTCTTCTTGCCCTTCTCCTCCACGGGCTCCTTCTTGGGCATCGGGCGCGGCGCGTTCTTGCCGATCGGCGGCGGCGGCACGCGGTTGGGATGCTTCTTGGTCGGAGGCGGTGGCGAGGTGGGCACCACCGGAGCCGCCGGCTTGGCGGCGTGGATGGGCTTCATGCCACCCGATGCCGCCTTGGTGACCTTGGCGGCCGGCTTGGCGGCTTGCTTCTTCGCGACCTTCTTGGAGGGCTTCTTGGTGGGCACTTTTGGTTTTCCGCGGATGGGGATCCTCGTGGCAGGAGGACCCGGCGGGGACCGAGAATTGTCGGTCCGGAGAGCGACACCGTCAAATCAGTCCCGGCTGAAAGGCCTTCTTGGGGGGCAAAAAGCAAAACCCCCGGCGAAAAGGGGGACGCCGGGGGTTCGGCCGCCAAAAGGGAAGCGGCCTCAAGCTTGCCTGGTGAGCTTTCGTGAACGGACGAACACCCACCGACACCATGGAAAACGCAATCGCCGCTCGTGGTCCCTCAGCAAATCCACAAAACACCTTCTGGAAATCGGCTCGGCTGCCCGGCAGGAAACGTGTCGTCCGAGAACCTGTGGCTTGCGGCTCTTTTTGTCCTCCCGTGATGGGACTTGAAGGCCGTTCGCGTTTCTTGGGTTGGATGGCGAACTTCGCCAACAACCTGGACACCGTGCCCTCGGTGAGTGGACCCCGCCTGACGCGGGCCGAACTGGTGCTCTGGCTCCCCGGCCGAGCTGTGGTGCGTCGCGAAGTGCTCCACGTGAGCGACGAAGACCGCCGATTCGACCTCCGACCGGACGAGTCGCCCGCAGGCCTTTCGCTTCGGATCCGCCAGGATCGGTTCCACGCTCTGCTGTCCGGTCCCGAGCGAGCTGACTTGGAGGTCGAATTCGTCGTCGAGGATCCGCAAGGCATCAGCCTGCCCACGTGGGCGCTGGTGCACGGCCGTGAAGCCGAGGTGAGCGTGTGGGACGCCTTCGGCCGCCTGGCGGTGCCGGATCTCGCGGCTCGCGGCACCGATGCGGCACCGCTGACGCTGGAGATGGGCCGCTATGTGCTCAACGCCTCGGCCCTGGGCACCACCACGCTGATCGTCGGTGCGGGCTGCGAGATCGAGGCCGCGTGCCTGGATCTGGGCGGTCGCCGAGCGATCGCGGGCTGAACCGATCCGAGAGGCTGAACTTGATGATCGATCCGAAGAGGGCGTTCAGCGGAGCGTGTGCAGAAGCGACGCCAGCTCGGCATCGAAAGCCCGCACCGTGGGAGGCCTTCGTGCCGGATCCGCGCACAAGGTGCGATCGAGCAGTTCTCCCAAGGCGATGGGCAGGTCCGGACGGACCTCCGAAAGCGTGATCCGTCGGTCCATCAGCACCGCGCGCAGAAGCGCCGCGGCGCTGCGACCGTCCGCCTCGTAAGGCAGCCTTCCGGCGAGCAACTCGAACAGCAGCAGCGCCGACTGGTAGACGTCGCTGGTCACGCCGATCCGCTCGCCGCCACCGTCGGCCTGTTCCGGACTCATGTAGGCGAAGATGCCGATCAGGTGCCCCGTCTCGGTCTTGAAGCCGGTGCGATTGCCCTCCTGGGAGTGCAGCCGAGCCACTCCGAAGTCGAGCAGCTTCACGGTGCCGGCCGCGTCCACCAGCACGTTGGCAGGCTTGATGTCCCGGTGGATCACGCCGGCGTCGTGCGCGTGTGCGAGAGCCGCCAACATCTGCCGCACCAGGTCGATGCAGGTGGACGGGGAGGGATCATGATCCTGCTTCCAACGGTCCAAGGGCAGACCGTCCACATGCTCCATGACCAGATAGGTGATGCCGCCGGGCGCCGAACCCGTCTCGATCAGCTGCACGATGCCCGGGTGCGAAAGCCTCGCCAGCGCCCGGCACTCCTGCCGGAACCGCTGCATCGACTGACTGCCGACCGCGAGCGAGCGAACCACCTTCACCGCCACGCGGCGGCCCGAGAGCGTGTTGCGTGCCAGGTAGACGCTGCCCGCACCCCCCGAACCGATGAGGCGATCGATCGAGTAGCCCGGCACGGAGGGCAGCGGCTCGCACAGCGGCTGGGGAGCCTCCCGGTCCCCGGGCATGCTCCACGTGTCCGCCATCTCGTCCGCGGACAGCAGCGATTCCACCTCGTGCCGGATGGTCGTGTCCGGGCATGCGTAGTCCAGGAAGCCTCGCCGCTCGGGCATGGGGATCGCCGACACCGCCTCGAAGAGACCCCTGACCAGGGCCCAGCGGTTCGCACTGCGCTCGGGGGACGCAAGGATCATGCTCGCGTCTCCATGGCTCCGAGCGATCGCACGCAGACGTCGTATTCCTTCTCCAGCCAGGCGCGGGCCAACCGCCAATCACGCTCGGCGGTGGCCACGCTCATGTCGAGCAGACGGGCCACCTGGTCCATGGGCAGGCCACCGAAGATCCGCAGTTCGGCCACCTTGGCGGCGCGGGCGTCGTTCTTGGCGAGCGCCTGGAGCGCATCCTCCAGGGCGAGCACGCCCCCCACCTCCACCGTGGGATCGATGGGCTGGAACTCGTCGGTGCTGGCCTTCCAGGCCATGCCCCCTCGCTTCTTGCTGCGACGGCGCCGGGCGTGATCCACCAGCACGGTGCGGAGCACCGTGGCCGCGGTCGCCATGAAATGCTCCTCGCCCTTGAACTCGGCAGGGTCGCGGTCGGCCAACTTGACGAAGGCCTCGTGCACCACCGCCGTGGGCTGCAGCGTGTGGCCCGCCGGCTGCGAGCGCATGCACATGGCGCTCAGCTCCTTGAGCCGGCCATAGATGCTCTCGAAGAGAGCAGACAGCGACAAGATGTCCTGACTTGAGTCGGACAAGGGGTCATTCCAGGTTCAGATCAGGAATGGCTGGCGCACGCACGCCAAGGGCCACGCCTGATCAGGCGCACCCTTGTCCCGCACCCCAGAGAAACCCCTTTTCTCAATCCTCGCGTCCCCCGCAACCTACCCCAGACCCGTTGCAAGGCAAGAATGAAAAACGCTTTTCGAAGGCCGGAGAGTTTCAGTCATGAGGCCCAGCGGATCAGAAAGCGGCTTGCGACCAAAAGATCGTCTTTAGTCCTTGACCGATCCGATGGACCGGAACTTGTCAAATCGAAGTCTGACAAGGGTTTCCGGCGCGACTCGCTGGAGTTCTCGGACTGAATCGACGATCCAGCCCTGAAGCCGTTCGGCGGTCGCCATGGGGTCACGGTGAGCCCCTCCATGAGGCTCGGGGATCACGGCATCCACGAGCCCGTTCTTCAGGTTGGCCTCCGCCGTCAGCGCCAGGGCGGCGGCGGCGGAGGTGTTGGTCTGCTCGTTGGCCTTCTTCCACAGGATGGCGGCACAGCCCTCGGGACTGATCACCGAATACCAGCTGTACTGGAGCATGGCCACGCGGTCGCCCACGCCGATGCCCAGAGCCCCGCCGCTTCCGCCCTCGCCGATCACGCAGCAGACGATCGGCGTGCGCAGGCGGCTCATCTCACGAAGGTTCACGGCGATGGCCTCGGCCTGCCCCCGCTGCTCGCTGTCCAGGCCCGGATAGGCGCCGGGCGTGTCGATGAGCGTGACGATGGGAAGCCGGAACTTCTCGGCCAGCTGCATCTTCAGCAGCGCCTTCCGGTAGCCCTCGGGATTGGCGCATCCGAAGCGGCACTTGATGCGTTCCTCGGTGGTTCTGCCCTTGTGATGGCCGACCACCAGGCACTTCAGGCTGCCGATGCGGGCGAAACCGGTCACGATGCTCGGGTCGTCGCCGAAGCGACGATCTCCGTGCAGTTCGCACCAGTCACGGCAGATCATGCGGATGTAGTCCAGCGTCTGGGGCCTCTGCGGATGCCGGGCCACACGAACGGTCTGCCAGGGCGTCAGGTTGGCGTAGGTCTTGGTGAGCAGGCTGTCGCGAGCCTGTCGGAGCGTGGCCACCTCCTCGGCGTAGCGATCGGCACCAGGCTTCTGCTCGAGCGCGTCGATCTGCCGCTGGATCTCGGCGATGGGCTCCTCGAAGTCGAGGGTGATCAGGCCGGGCGTGGACATGGGCCGAAAGTCTATCCGCACGACCGCTCCGCTCGCAGCGACCCGGGCGATCCGTCACAATGGATGCATGGAGTCCCTGGCGATCGCAGGCTTCGGCAAGCTGGGTTCGGCCATCGCGCGCGGTGCCATCGACGCCGGCGTGATGCGGGCCCAAGACATCGTGGTCTGGGCTCGCAGCGAGGCCCGCCGGGCCCAGGCACGGGCCTGGGGGCTTACGTTGGCCGACTGGCCCGACCTGGCTGGTCGCGCTCCCCGGCTGCTGCTGGCCCTGAAGCCGCAGGTCTTCGCCGGCATGACCGATCCTCGTCCCGCCCTGGCCCAGGACGCCGTGGTGATCAGCGTGATGGGTGGATGGAGCGCGATCGACATCGGCCGGAGACTGGGGACCCGCCGCGTGATCCGCGCCATGCCCAATGTGGCGGCCTCCGTGGGCGCAAGCGTGACCGCCTTGGCGAGCGATGCGCAGGCGGCACCCGAGGCCATGGCCTTCGCACAGCGGCTCTTTGCGGCCGTGGGCAAGGTGGTCGCGATGCCCGAGTCGGACTTCGACACCGCCACCGCCGTGGGCGCCTCGGGCGTGGGGTTCGCCTGCCTGTTCGTGGAGGCTCTCGAGCAGGCCGCTCAACAAGCCGGCATGGATGCCGCGGCGGCCCGGGAGATGGCGGTGGGAGCGATCAGCGGCGCCGCCAGCTGCCTGCGGACAGGGCAGGTCTCGCCCGATGAACTGCGCCGACAGGTCACCAGTCCGGCAGGAACCACGGCGGCCGGCCTGCAGACCTTGGAGGACGGTCAACTGGCGCAACTGGTGCAGAAGGCCGTCGACGCCGCACGAGCACGGGCCTCGGAGCTGGGCCGCACCAGCGCCTGAGGTGGCTCAGAAGTCCCTCCGGGCGAAGTGCCGGCAGCCCAGGCCGAGCACCAGCGCCTCGAAGAGAAGCGAGGTGCCCACGATCCAGCCCACGCCACGGCTCTCCATGTCCTGATCGATGGCCTTGCGGACGTCGCTCTCGCGGGCGCGGGTGGTGCCGAAGCTGCCGCGGCCCTTCCGACGGGCGGGGGTCTCGCTCTCCTCGGTCTCCTCGGCCACGGCCCCCAGGTTGGCGGCGTCCACGATCCATCGCTGCACCAGAGCCGTGGTCTCGTCGGTCTTGGGCAGCGCGGTCTTGGCCACCAGCAGGATGCGATGCGCCGTGTCGAGCTTGCGCCATCCCTCCTGCCCAGCGTCGCGCTCGGCCTGCAGGTCGCTCACGTCGGCCTGAGGGTCCTTCTGCCTCCGCTTCTCCATGGTGCGGTCGATGGCCGCGAACTCCTCGAGCCGGGCCAGACGGAAGCTGTTCACCATCTGCTCGCTCACATTGAGCATGAAGAGGAAGCCCCAGAAGAGCACCGTGAGCAGCAGCGCCGCGATGCCGCTCCGCGTCCATGCCCCCAGCAGCGCGCAGACGCTGAACAGGTACGAGTACATGACCGTGACCATGGGCACGGCCACGAAGATGCCGGGCTCCCACGCGTTGCCGCGGATGCCGATCACCAGGAAGCTGGCCACGCAGAACACGGTCACCTGCAGCGCCGTGAACAGCAGCCCGCCCAGGAACTTGAACAGGTAGAGCCGCCACCGGGACACCGGCCGGGCCAGCAGGGTCTCCACCGTGCCCCCCGCCACCATCTCGGGAAAGAGGCCGGCGCTCGACACCAGGGCCAGAAGGCAGGCCAGCCAGCCCAGCCAGAAGCGCACGCCCAGCCCGTAGAAGGTGAGCTTGTAGAACTCGCCGGCCTCGATGGTCCTGGTGTTCAGGAAGGGAATGTCCAGCGTCCAGGCGAGGATCTGCACGCCCTCCTCGTTGATCCCCACGAGCGCGAAGCTGAGCACCACCAGCGCCGACAGCGCCAGGCTCAGCCAGAAAAGTCGGCGGCTGCTCAGCTCGCGGTAGGTGTCCACCAGCATGGCCGTGAGCTGCATCAAGCGATCGCTCCCGGCGGGAGGGCACGCCCCGTCACCGGGTCGGTGACGGCCTTCATGAAGAGCGACTCCAGGCCCTCGCGGACCGGCGTGAGCGAGATCACGACGGCGCCCGCCCGTCGCGCCGCATCCAGTGCGGGCTGCGCCGCGGCCGCGTCGAGCGTGGCCAGCGTGTAGCGGCGAGTGGACGCATCCGCGTCCACGGCACCCGCGTCCTCGCAGCCGGGCAAGGGCTGGGCGGGTCCGTACCAGCGCACGACCAGCTCCTGCCGCGACCCCTCCCGCTGCAGATCGATCAACCGGCCCTCGCGCACCACACGACCCTGCAGCAGGATGGCCACGCGATCGCACACCTGCTCCGCCTCGCTGAGCAGATGACTGTTCAGGAACACCGTGCGGCCCTCGCTGCGGAGACCCACGAGCAGGTCGCGGATCTCCTTGCGACCGACCGGGTCCACCCCGTCCGTGGGCTCGTCCAGAAAGACCAGTTCCGGGTCGTTCACGAGGGCCGCCGCCAGGCCGGCCCGCTGCCGCATGCCCTTGCTGAAGGTGGACACGCGTCGGTCCTTCCAGTTGGACAGGCCCACGCGGTCCAGCAGCCCATCCGCCCGCTGCCGCCGATCCTTGCGAGGCACGCCCGAGAGTGCGCCGCTGAACTCCACGGCCTGCCTTGCGGTGAGGTAGGGCGGAAGCCGGTGGTGCTCGGGCAGGTAGCCCACGCGCGCCAGCGGTGCCTTCTGCCCGATCGGCCGGCCCAGCAGCGTGCCGTTCACCTGCGTGGCCCGCACCACGGTCAGCAGCACCTTGACCAGCGTGCTCTTGCCCGCGCCGTTGGGGCCCAGCAGACCGAAGATCTCGCCGCGCTCCACGCGGAGCGCAGCGTCCCGAAGCGCATGCACCCCACCGCCGTAGGTCTTCCGCACGCTCTGCAGATCGATGGCGGGGTCGGCCATGGCGCCGCAGTCTAAGGCCGTGCCACCCGGCCGACCCCGCCGACCTCAGCCGATGGGTCGCACGGCCACCGGCTCGTCGTCCAGTCGCACGGTCACGATCGGGAAGGTGGAGTCAGCCTCCACGATCCAGGGGCCGTGGCCGTTCTCGAACTCGATCCGCCGCATGCCCCGCTCGACCGCACCCAGGGCCACCGCAGGCACCGGACCGGCGAGCACCGCGGTCCACGCCAGGCCATCCGGCGAGGATTCGAGCACCGCCAGATCCCGGTCCAGATCCGCCCGAAGCCGCAGACAGTGCATGCCACCCGCCCGGGGCGCAACCTGAACCTCGGGCATGGCGGGATCATGCATCTCCAGAAGTTCGCGGAGGGTGACGGGCTTCTCGCGACGGACCGCCTCGAAGTAGATCGGGTCCGCCGCGGGAGGCGTGACGCGATACAGCGTGCGACCCTGGCCATCCCGGGGCATCATGACCTCCACCGGATAGCCGTCGTCCGTGCGGCCATACGGCATGATGCGGAACGCGTCGGGGCGCACCTCCAGGCTCGGCTTGAAGGCCACGAACCGATACGCCTGCCGCGATCCGTCGGGCAGCGTCCGCTCCACCTCCAGCTGCGTGCAGCCCACCGGTGCCAGCGCCACCGCGACCAGGACGAGCCGAGCCAGCACCGTTCGCCTGCCTCTTGAAGTTGCCATCGTGCATCCCTCCTTGGATCCATGGATGGGCGGCCGTGCCACCCTGACGCCGTGCATGGTGCGTGCTGCGGACCCCGCTTCGCCGAGAACCTGCCCTTTTTCCGAAGAATCCGTCGCCTCGGCTCCGCATGGGTTGCCGCCACGGCCGGATTGCCCTTCAATCGCCCTCCATGCCCGGACACCGCTCCCTTCGCGACTTCATCACGGCGCTCGACGCCGCTGGCGAGCTGTCGCGTGTGCGCGAGCCCGTGTCTCCAAGGCTGGTTCCCGGCTGCATGGCCGAGCGGCAGTCAAGAAGCCTTGCGGCGCACCCGTCCACCTCGGCCGCGGCCTTCGACCCCGCGGGCGCCCCGCTCGGCGGACGCGCCCTGCTGTTCGAGCGCGTGGAGGGCTGCGACTTCCCGCTGGCCATGAACCTGTTCGGCAGCGCGCGGCGCATGGAGATGGCGCTCGGCGTGCACGACCACCCGCGCGGACTCGAACACCTGGCCGACCGCATCGGCAGTCTGACGAAGCCGGTGCCGCCGCGCTCGTTCGGCGAGATGATCGCGAAGGCCCGCGAGTTCCTGCCCCTGCTCCGCATCGGTCCACGCTCCGTGCGACGCGGCCGCTGCCAGGAGGTGGTGAAGCTGGCCAGCCGCGGCGAGGTGGACCTGCGGCGCCTTCCGATCATCCAGTGCTGGCCGCACGACGGCGACCCCGCCGCCATGGGCTACCCGATGAGCGCCGAGCAGGCGGGCACGGCGGGCGGCCAGGGCCGCTACATCACGCTGGCGGGCATGCACACCGTGCACGCCGACGACCGCGACGCCGCGAAGCCCGCGAGCCACAACATCGGCATGTACCGCAGCCAGCTTCTGGGCCCGACCACGCTGGCCATGCACTGGCACCTGCATCACGACGGCGCCTCGCACTGGCGCAGCTGGAAGAAGCTCGGCCGCCGCATGCCCATCGCCATCTGCCTGGGTGGCGAGAGCGTGATGACCTACGGCGCCACCGCCCCGCTGCCGCCGGGCATCAGCGAACTGCTCATGTGCGGCTTCCTGAACGGCCGCGGTATTCCCATGGTGCGCGCAAAGACGGTGCCGCTGCGCGTGCCGGCGAACAGCGAGATCGTGATCGAGGGATGGGTCAGCACGGACTGCGGCGGACCCGGCTGGGAACCGAGCGGCAGCGAGCCGCTTGGGCCGGGCGCCGTGTTCGAGGGCCCCTTCGGCGACCACACCGGCTTCTACTCGCTGCCCGACCGCTACCCCGTGGTCGAGGTGACCGCCATCACGCACGCTCGCGACGCGGTCTACCCCGCGACCCTGGTGGGTCTGCCACCGCAGGAGGACTACTGGCTGGGCAAGGCCACGGAGCGCATCTTCCTGCCCCTGCTCAAGACCATCGTGCACGACGTGGACGACTACCACCTGCCGCGCTTCGGCTGCTTCCACAACGCGGCGTTCGTGCGCATCCGCAAGGCGTACGCCTACCAGGGCCGCCGTCTCATGAGCAGCGTCTGGGGCGCGGGCCAGATGGCCTGGACCAAGATGATCGTGGTGGTGGACGGCGACGTGCCCGTGCACGACGAGCCGAAGGTGCTCGAACATGTCTTCCGGACCTGCGACTTCGCGCGGGATGTGGAGAGCGTGCACGGTCCGCTGGACATCCTGGATCACGCGGCACCGGGCCTGGGCGCCGGGACCAAGCTCGGCATCGACGCCACCCGCAAGCAGGCGGGCGAGGAGGCCCACGGCCTGCCGCTGGGCGCCCCAAGGCTGCCCGCGTCGGTCGAGGTGCAGGACTTCCTGAACCGGGCGCGGCTGGTCCTTCCCGCGACCGAAGCCCCGGTCTGGGGCCTGGGCCGCTGCGTCTTCGTGGCCACCCCCAAGCGCCACGCGGGAGACGGGGCGAAGGCCATCGAGATCGCATGGAGCCTGCTGCCCCCGGATCCTGGCGTGGCGGACTTCCTGGTGGTCGTCGACCAGGGCACGGATCTGCGTGACTGGGAGCGCGTGCTCTTCCTGATGGCCGCCAACGCCGACTTCGCGCGCGACCTGCACCGCCGCGGCCGACGCGTGGCCATCGACGCCACGCGCAAGGTGCCGGGCGACGCCCGTGGCGGTCATGGCGTGCGCCGCTTCCCACCCATGGTGGCCTTCGACGCGGTCACGCTGGCCGAGGCACGCCGTGTGGAGCAGGCGGCCGGCGTGCCGGTGGACGCGAGGGCGTGATCACGGATCGGCCGCCGAGCGGTCCGCCGACGGCGCGGTTGGCGTGGTCGCTGCTGCTCGCGGCCCTGCTGGCGGGTTACTTCGTGGCCGCTCACGAGATGTCTCGATCGCTGGTGGGCGGATTCGGTTCTCCCGCCGGTTCGGTCCTGACGGCGCTGGTCGGCACTCTGGTGGGAGCGCTGCCTCTGGTGGCGGTGCTGCCGATCGCCCTCATGCCGGACTGGTGGTGGACGCGTCGGCTTCCTGCCGTGCGGTTCCAACGCGGCCAATGTCCCGACTGTGGCTACACCACCTCCACCTTCGCCTGTCCGGAGTGCGGCGGCGACGGGCGTGTGCCACCGCAGGAGCTCTTCACGCGCTCCGGCATCCTCCGCTTCCTGCTGCTGGCCCTGGTCAGCGTGACGGTGGGCACCCTGCTGGCGGAATGGCGGATCCGCGGCGACGAGTCGGCCTTCATGGGCGAGGCCGCTTCGCAGCACGCCGCAGGGCAGTCGCGGGTGTCCCGACCGAGGGCGGGCTGGGGCTCCTTCGCCACGCTCCGATGGGACCCGGCCGAGGGCTTCACCGCCCCCCCTCCCTTCGAGGATCCCCGCATTCCCGGCTGGCGGGCCGCGGGCCGGTCGCGCCCCGGCGAGGGGAATTGATCGGCGGCCACTGCTAGCATTCCCCTTCCATGTCCGCCGCCCCCAAGCTCGACCACCCCACGCTGCCCCTGGTGAAGGAGCGCTTCGCCGACGCCAAGTTCATGGCCACGGAGTTCCGCGGCCAGACCACGCTGGTGGTGCCCGCCGAGCGGCTGCACGACGTGGCCCGCTTCCTCAAGGACGACCCTCGCTGCGAATACAACTTCCTGAGCGACGTGACCGCGGCGGACTACCTGGACTATCCCGCGCCGCAGCCCGGGCGCTTCGCGGTGATCTGGAACCTGCTCAGCCACAAGTTCGATCGCCGTCTCCGCCTGAAGGTGTTCCTGAACCCCACGCTCGACACGAGCGGCATCGAGGCCGACCCGGCCCTGATGGTGGACAGCGTGACCGACCTCTGGCCCGGCGCCGAGTGGATGGAGCGCGAAGTGTTCGACATGTACGGCATCCGCTTCCGCAACCACCCGGACCTGCGGCGCATCCTCATGTGGAAGGAATTCCCGGCGCACCCGCTGCGGAAGGACTACCCCCTCCGCGGCCGCGGCGAGCGCGAGCACTACCAGAAGCTGGCCCGCGACTCGGCCTGAGCTGGGCGTCCCGGCAGACGCGGCGTGAAGCCCCGTTTTTGACTCGAAAACGGGCCTGGAGCGGAGGCATCCAAAAATTCCAGAAGTCTTGAGGGGCGGAGACCCGATTTTCCGTTCTACCTGTCGAAGGACAGTGAGTGCGGGCCGCGGGAACGGCCCCCTCGACAAGCGTGTGCGGGCCGCGGGAACCGGCTCCACCGCCAAGCAGGCGCGACGGACGGGAACCCGTCGCCCGGCAACCAGTAACGCGAGCGGCCTCTCAGGAGGCCGTTCGCGTTTTTGCCGTCCGCACGATCAGGGTGTGCCGGCCGATGATTCGGTGAGCCACGGATCGTGGGCGTCGAAGGTGCGGTCCATGCCTGCACTCCGCAGGCGCCACCGAGGCGGCGAACCTTCGACCTTGTACTCGAGCGGCTTGCCCCAGACATCCAGCAGGTCACCGTGCAGCAACGGAAGTTCGGAGAGAGAGGCCGGCGGACGACCATGAAGTCGCTGATGCTCGACCAGCGACTGGCCGACGAAATCCAGTCGCCGTCCATTCTCCGCCATGCGGTCGATCCCCCACGAGAGCAGGATGGCGTTGCCGACCGCCGAGTCGAGTCCCTGCATCAGCTTGCCCGAGAAGCCCACCGTCATGGACGGTGATGGCTGGCTGACGACTTGCGAAACCTGCTGGGCACTCTGCACCAGTTTCTGGGCAGTCTGGCGCCGCGCGCCCGCCACCGCCAGCGTCACGGCGATCCCGATCACCATGGCGAACGCCACGCTCGTCAGACAGCCCCGAACCGAAAGGCAGCCCGGCTTCCCGCGGACCTCCGCTTCCGCGGGTGCGGGAACGTTGGCCACGAAGATCGGTCGTTCCGGTGAATCGCCGCTGGACATGGAACGATCGGATCAGGGCTGTGCGGGCGCCGGGGCGTCACCCTCGAAGGTGAGGTCGGAATCCTGAAGCACGCCATCGGGACCCGGCGTGCGGAGCTTCCAGTTCCAGCGCGCCACGCCACGATCGAGGCGGTACTCCAACGGATGGCCCCAGCCGTCCTTCAGGATCCCCTCGGGCAGGCCGAGCTGGCTCAGTTCGGCCGGCAATTCCCCATGCTTGCGCTCGTAGGCTTCGATCGCCACGTCCACCTGCATCATGTGATCCAGCGTCTCCAGGCCCTGCGTGCCGCCCGTGACCACCACGGCCAGAGCACCCAACAGCGCCGCACCACCCACGAGGGTGAAGAGCGCAAGGACCAGACAACCACCGCAGCTGCCCAACGCCCCCAGCACCACTCCCGCCACGGCGAAGCCGCGCGGCCTTCGCGACAGGGCGATCAGACTCAGGATCAGTCCGACCGGGCACAGCACGCCACCGGTGAACGCGATGCCGACCAGCGAGGTGATGAAGCCTGCGAGGCCGAGCGTGTTCGACGGGGCGTCGGTCGGGGGCAGGTTGCTCACGAACACCGGTGCGTTCGGATTCTGGCTCATGGGTGGCATGCTAACTTTTGCCCTCTGGAGGTCCTTGCATGCGCGTGACGATCCTCGGCAGTGGTCTGGTGGGCAGTGTGATCGCCGCCGATCTGGCGCGGGACGCCCGCCTGAAGTTGCGCGTGGTGGACGCCGAGGAGAATTCGCTGGACATCGCCCGGCGAAGGTGTCGGGTCGGCCGGGGAAGGGCTCGCGGCAGGCTCGCCTTCGAGGTGGCCGACGCGGGCTCCCCCCGCGAGATCGCCCGCCTGGTCGCGGACGCCGACCTGGTGGTCGGCGCGCTCCCGAGCCGGATCGGTCTGCAGGCCATGCGCGCGGTGATCGAGGCCGGCCGGTCCATGGTGGACATCTCCTTCATGCCGGAGGATTTCCTGTGCCTCGACCGCCTCGCCCGCCGGCGAGGGGTGACCGTGGTGCCGGACTGCGGCGTGGCCCCCGGCCTGAGCAACATGCTCGCGGCGGCTCTGGCCCATCGGGTCTCCCGGTGCTCCCGGGTGGAGATCGTGGTGGGCGGTCTGCCCGTTGAGCGGCAAGGTCCCTTCCAGTACAAGGCGGCGTTCAGCCCCATCGATGTGATCGAGGAGTACACGCGCCCGGCGCGCGTGGTGGAACGCGGCCGCCTGGTGGTCCGCCCTCCCATGACGGATTCCGAGATGATGGACCTGCCCGGCGTCGGCACGGTCGAGGCCTTCCTGACCGACGGCCTTCGGAGCCTGGCCGGCACGCTGAAGGTGCCGACCATGCGCGAACGAACGCTGCGCTGGCCGGGCCACGCCGACCTGATCCGGCAGCTGCACGCGATCGGCATGTTCTCGACGCGTGAGGTGACCGCCGGAGGGCAGCGCGTGCGGCCGATCGATGTCACCAGCCGCCTGCTGGTCGACCAGTGGCAGTACGGGCCGGGCGAGGCCGACCTGACCGTGATGCGCGTGTGGGCCGAGGGGCGTCGTGGCGGACACGACATGCGGGTCTGGTGGGACCTGCTCGACCATCACGACCGCTCGAGCGGCTTCAGCAGCATGAGCCGCACCACCGCCTTCCCCGCCACGAGCGTCGCCCGCCAGATGCTCGCGGGTCGGCTTCGCGGGCTGCGGGGCGTGGTCGCGCCGGAGCGGCTGGGCCAGCGACCGGCGATCCTGAAGCGCGTCATGCAGGATCTGGCGGATCGCGGTGTGCACCTGCGGGCCGGTGCGACCCGCCTTCCATAGGCCATGGAATCGGCGGAACACGCGGAACTGAAGCGCGTCGCCTCGGCGTGGCTTCGGGTCGTCGATGCGTGCGGACTCGCGACGGAGGTGCGCACGGCCATTCCTCTGTGGCGCGCCGATGTGGCCGGGTGGCTGTGCGGAGACGGCGAATCGATCGCCTCGCGCGAGCGGCTCTCACGCCGGGAACTCGAGGAACTGCAGACGCCACCTTCGGCCGCCGCGCTCTGGCAGGACCACGACCCGCTGCGTCGTCTGCACCTGCAGGCCGGCGCCGTGGACCTGTTCGGTGATCCGTGCGACGCCCCCGATCGCGCCGCCGTGCAGCGCATGATGTCGGGCGTGACGACCGTGCTGGTCGAGTGCAAGGTCTCCCGCGCCGACTTCCTCTCGGACCGCGACGACCTGGAACGGGCCGCGAACGAGCACCGCCGTCTGCGCGAGCGGCTCGATCGCATGCATCGCGAACTGCTGCCGCGATGGGAACCGCACCTGCAGCGACGCGGCGAGAGCCTGTTCAACGAGACCGACGGCTGGGACACGGATCGCTCTCGGCTGCAGAGCGTGCGCGAAGCCAGGCGGGACGAGCGCCTGGCACGACTGGCACTGCAGGGTCGCGTGAAGTTCGACCGCATGGCCCGCTGGCGGCTGGCCGATCGCCTGTTCCTCTGCTGCACCACGGGCGTGGTCCAGGCCTCCGAGATCCCGGCTGGCTGGGGGCTTCTCGAGGTCACCCGAGGAGCGCTGCGGCTTCGGAGGGCCGCCGCACCCTTGGCTTCACCCGCTCTTCGGCGTTGGCGGACCGTGCTGGCCGTGCAGCGCGCCCGTGGCCGCACCGCTTAGACTGCCGCGGGTTCGCACGCCGTCCCGGTAGCTCAGTTGGATAGAGCAGGAGCCTTCTAAGCTCCAGGTCGCAGGTTCGA
>CAIOTP010000137.1 GCA_903861235.1 uncultured bacterium
GGCCAACGCGGCGGTGGGGGCGTAGACCGGCGCCTGGAAATCCATCACCAGCGCCGGAGGGGGCGCGGCCGGGCGGGCCAGCTGGGACGCGGTGGCCGCGAAGAGCAGCACGAGCAACGCCAGGAACCCGTGCACGCCCAACGAGGCGATCCACGCGGTCAGCGCACGCCATCGGCTCCTGGCCAAGGGCGCGCCGCCGAGCGCGCGGATCAGCTCCGCGTCGATCTTGCTCCCAGGGACCGGTCCGCTCTTGGAGGCCATGGCCGGAGTTCAGCCCGCGGAGGCCGCAGGCTTACCGCCACCCTTCTTGCCGCCGCCGGTCATGGCGTCGATCGACGGTTTCCCGGGACCGCCCAGGAGAAGGGGAATGGGCAGCAGCGTGGCTGCGAGCCACGCGGCCACCATCTGTGAATCACCGAGCGTCCATTTCCAGGGCAGCGGGCTGTCCAGCAGCGGCCAAACCCCGGTCCACAGTTCGAAGGCGCCGATGAGCACCAGCGGCGCCGCGAAGAGACGCGTGAACAGGCCCAGCAGCATGGCGCCGCCTCCCACCAGCTGGATCAGCGTGACCGCCCAGGCCATGGTCATGGGCTGCGGCACGCCGGCATCCTCCAGGCGGAGGGCGGTGCGGCAGAGCGATCGCCTTCGATGGCCGGCTTCGGGCTCCTCGTCCGCGGCGCGGATGGACACGGGCTTGGCCTTCTCCACCACCTTCTCCAGAGCCTGGGTCGGGGTGCCCATGGCCTCGATCCGCTCGATTTCCGCGGGCTCGAAGCTCTCGTTCGAAAGCAGGCCGTGCACGCCGGCGGGCAGATAGACCACGCAGAGGATGAGTCGCGCGAAGATCTGGGAGAGGTTGCCTGCCAAGATTCTGCCTCCGGCGGCGAGGCCGCCGACGTCATGCTATCGGCATTCGGGGGGATTCCGCGGGAATGGGGGGCGCGGGTGCTAGCATTCGCCCGACCTTGGTCAGGCGGGCGTGGCGAAATGGCAGACGCGCTGGATTTAGGTTCCAGTGGGATCAAACCCGTACAGGTTCAAGTCCTGTCGCCCGCATTT
Source organism: uncultured bacterium (assembly GCA_903861235.1). Lineage (GTDB taxonomy): Bacteria > Planctomycetota > Phycisphaerae > Phycisphaerales > SM1A02 > SYAC01. Next base: position 1,060 of record CAIOTP010000137.1, read on the forward strand.
CCCGCTCCCCGGCCCGGGGTCCCGCATGACCGCCGCCCATCCATCCACCGACTGGACCGTCTCGAGCTGGCAGCGCCTTCCCGCCCGGCAGCAGCCGGAGTGGCCAGAAGCCGCGGAGCTGCAGGCCGCGCTGGCCGAGCTCTCCAGTCTTCCGCCGCTGGTCACCAGCTGGGAGGTGGAGTCGCTGCGTGGCCAGCTGGCCGAGGCCGAGGACGGTCGCCGCTTCCTCCTCCAGGGCGGCGACTGCGCGGAGACCTTCGACGAGTGCCGCAGCGACGCGATCGCCAGCAAGCTGAAGATCCTGCTGCAGATGAGCCTGGTGCTCACGCACGGCGGCGGACGCCCCGTGATCCGCGTGGGTCGCTTCGCGGGCCAGTACGCCAAGCCGCGCAGCGAGGGACAGGAGACCCGCGGAGGCACCAGCCTGCCCAGCTACCGCGGCGACATGGTCAACGGTCTCGCCTTCACCGCGCCCGAGCGCACGCCCCGGCCGCGGCGGCTGGTCGAGGCCCACGCCCACAGCGCCATCACGCTCAACTTCATCCGCTCGCTGGTCGACGGCGGCTTCGCGGATCTGCACCACCCGGAATACTGGGACCTGGGCTTCGTGCAGCACAGTCCGCTGCGTGACGAGTACCAGCGCATGACCCGCGAGATCGGCCAGAGCCTCCGTTTCATGGAGACGCTGGCGGGCTCGCCGGTGCACGAGATGCGGCGCGTGGACTTCTTCGCCAGTCACGAGGGTCTTGTGCTGCCCTACGAGCAGGCGCAGACCCGGCAGGTGCCGCACAAGACGGGGTGGTGGAACCTCTCCACGCACCTGCCGTGGATCGGCTACCGCACGGCGGTGCCCGGTGAGGCGCATGTGGAGTTCTTCCGCGGCATCCGCAACCCGGTGGGCGTGAAGGTGGGTCCGGAGACCGGGCCCGACACGCTGCTGCAGGTGCTGGCTGCGCTCAACCCGGCCAACGAGCCCGGCAAGATCGTGCTCATCCACCGCTTCGGCGCCCATCGCATCGCCAAGGGTCTGCCTCCGCTGGTCCAGGCGGTGGCGAAGGCGGGCCGGCGCGCCCTGTGGACCTGCGATCCCATGCACGGCAACACCGACCTGGTGCGGATCGGGACCGGCCCGCACGCCGGCACCCAGGTGAAGACCCGCAAGTTCGACCACATCCTGGCGGAGGTGGAGCAGGCCTTCGAGATCCACCGTGCCGCGGGCTCGTGGCTGGGCGGCGTGCACTTCGAACTGACCGGCGAGGACGTGACCGAGTGCACCGGCGGGGCACGGGGCCTGTCCGACGAGGGGCTCATGGCCGCCTACCGCAGCCGTGTGGACCCGCGCCTCAACTACGAGCAGGCGCTGGAGATGGCCATGCGCGTGGCCCGGCGGCTTGGCGACTGAGGGCCTCGGCGAGCCGAAGGCGGCCGGATGCGGATACATTCCGCCACCCCCATGCCCCGGAATCAGCGAAGCGTGGTCATCACCGGCATCGGGCCGATCGCGGCCCCCGGACTGGGCATCGAAGCCATCTGGTCGGCCCTGTGCGAGGGTCGATCCGGCGTGGCGCCGTGCACCCTCTTCGACGCCTCGGGCTTCAGCAGCCCCTTCGTGGCGCAGCTGCCTCCCGACCGCTTCGACGTGAAGCAGGTGGTGCCCAAGAGCTACCGCAAGGCCACCAAGGTCATGAGCCGCGACATCGAGCTGGCCGTGGGCGCTGCGCACGAGGCCGTGCGGGCGGCCGGCCTGGTCACCAAGGCCCACGAGCCCGCCGACGGCAAGGTGACGATCCCCGCCGACCGCATGGGCTGCCACATCGGGGCCGGCCTGATCGCCGCCGAGGAGAACGAACTCACCGCGGCGCTGGCCACCAGCCGCAAGCCTGACGGCAGCTTCGACATCGCCGCGTGGGGGGCCACCGGCATGCAGAACCTGACGCCGCTGTGGATGCTGAAGTACCTGCCCAACATGCTGGCCTGCCACGTGACCATCTGCCACGATTGCCAGGGCCCCAGCAACACCATCACCTGCGGCGAGGCCAGCGCCCTGCTCTCCATCGGCGAGAGCATGCGGGTGATCGGTCGTGGGGCGGCCGACGCCTGCCTGAGCGGCGGCGCCGAGAGCAAGGTGAACCTGATGGCCATCCTGCGGCAGCAGTTCGCGGGTCGTCTGGCCCGTGCCACCGCCGCCGACGATCCGTCCAGGCTCGTGCGGCCCTTCGCGGGCGACGCTTCCGGCGGCGTGGCCGGCGAGGGAGGCGGGATCCTGGTGCTCGAGGCGGCGGAAACCGCCAAGGCTCGCGGCGCCATGCCGTTGGCCGAACTGGCCGGTTTCGGCGCCACCCAGAGCTTCTGCCCCGACACCGTGGGTGCGGATCCCAGCCGCGACGGCGAGGGCATCTCCGACGCCATGCACGCCGCCATCCGTGACGCGGGCATGCAGCCGTCGGAGATCGACGCCGTGGTGCCCTTCGGCTGCGGCGCCGCGGCC
>CAIOTP010000138.1 GCA_903861235.1 uncultured bacterium
CCGCACCAGGTGGCCCAGAATTCGACCACATGCACCTTGCCGGGCTCGAGGGCAGCCACCGGCTCGCCCTTCACCCAGGTGTCCACACTCAGCTTGGGCGCGGGCGAGCCCACGCCGATCGGCGCGATCCTGGGCTTGGCGGGCGCCTCCGGGGGCGTTCCCTCGGAGGGCTTGTCCGCCGGGGGCGCGGCCTGCAGGGCCAGCAGCGCGGTCAGGATCATCCAGGCGTGCATCACTTCACCTTGCCTTTCTTGGCTTCGCGGGCCGCGATCGCGGCGTCCACCAGTCGCTTCACCATGCCCACGCCCAGTGCCGGGTCACGCGTGCGTTCAGGGTGCCACTGCACGCCCAGATAGAAGGGCCTGCCGGGCAGTTCGATCGCCTCGAGCACGCCGTCGTCGCTGGTGGCCAAGACCTTGAAGGGACCGGAGTCGCCCAGCATCTGGTGGTGGCTGCTGGCCACCAGGCCCGAGCCGATCGAGCCCGAGACGGGGTGCTCCTGGTTGCCCTGATGTCGCTCGCCACCCGGAATGCGATCGGGCACGTGCTGCACCAGTTCGCAGCCGTGGTGCACACCCATGAGCTGCATGCCCAGGCAGATGCCGAGCACCGGCTTGTCCGAGCGGTGATCGAGCGCCTCGAGCAGCTCGAACTCGCCGCGCTGCCTCGCTGGCTCCATGAGTTCGGCCTTGGGGTGCAGGGCCTTGCCCCGCACGCGGATGTCGATGTCGGCGCCACCGGTCAGCAGCACGCCGTCGACCGCGTCGACGGCTTCGAGCGCGTCGCCCGGCTCGTGCGTGAGCAGCACCGCCAGGCCACCGGCCTCGTGCACCGTCTGCACATACTGCCGGTTCAGGCGATAGACCGTGCGACCGTCCGCGGTCGTCATGTCGCACGAGATGCCGATCACGGGACGGGCCACGGATCAGAGTGTACGCGCGGGTCCGTGGCGCAAGCCGCGCCACGCCGTGGCCAGACCCACGCCCAGGGCCGCCGTGGAGATGCCCCAGCCCAGGGCCACGCTCTGGCTTGTGATGCGCCGGGCCGCCGTGCGCAACTCGACGTCGGCATCCACCGTCTTCAAGGCTTCAGGGGAGGCCTGGGCCGCCTCGTGAAGCAGAGCGGCGACCTCGGTGGCGCGATCCGCGGGCACCTGCGCCTGCACATGAGCGTCCACCAGCCATGACTGTCGAGCCAGGATGGCCGAGCCCACCACGGCCACGCCGAGCGTGCCACCCACCTGACGCAGCGTCTGCACCAGGCCCGAGGCCTGGGCTCGCCGCTCGGGGCCGGCACGCTGCATGGCGTCCACGTTGGTCGGGCTCATCACGAAGCCGATTCCGGTGCCCAGCAGCACCATGCCCACGGCGAGCAGGGGATAGGCCAGCGTGGGCGCCGCCAGCGTGAGCAGGCCCATGCCCGCGGTGGCGAGCATGGTGCCGATCACCGTGGGTCTTCGGACGCCGAACCGGTCGTAGAGACGACCCGCCACATGAATGACCAGAAGCACGGGCACCAGCATGGGCAGCAGCGCGATGCCCGCCCGCATGGGATCCATGCCCAGGGCCGCCTGCATGTACGCGCTTCCGAAGATCACGAGACCGTTCATGGCGAACTGCATGGCCGCGAGCACCACCGCATCCGCCAGGATCTGGCGATCATGGAACAGGGAGAGCGCCAGCAGCGGGGAAGGGTGGCGAAGTTCCCAGCGCACGAACGTGGGGAGCGTGATCGCCGCCACGGCGAGTGACCCGAGCACCACGGGGTCGCTCCAGCCGCGGCCGTGCGCCTCCATCAGCCCGAACACCAGACAGGGCAGGCCGCTCAGCAGCAGCACGGCACCCAGGGGGTCACGACTGCTCGGCGCCCGCCGCATGTCCACGGGCCGTGCCACCCAGGTGAGGACCAGCGCGACCGCCGTCACGGGCATGTTGATCCAGAAGGCCCAGGGCCATCCCGCATGCTGGGTCAGGGCGCCGCCGATCGGAGGTCCGGCCACCAGGAGCAGCATGGGAATGCCCGCGTAGACCGCCATGGCCTTGCCCCGCTCGCCTGGCGCAAAGCTGCCCACCACCAGGCTGGCGCTGGCGGGCTGCATGAGCGCCGCCGCGGCTCCCTGCACGGCCCGCCACGCGATCATGGCCTCGGCGGACTTCGCCATGGCGCAACCGGCGCTGGCCACGGCGAAGATCAGCATGCCCGTCACGAAGGCAGGCACCTTGCCGAAGGTGTCTGCGGCGCGGCCACCCAGGGCCACCAGGCTGGCCAGGGCCAGGATGTACGCGTTCACCACCCACTGCGTCTGCACCTCGCCCAAACCCAGGTCCGCCTGGATGGTGGGCAGCGAGACGCCCACCACCGAGATGTCCAGCATGATCATGCACAGGCTGCCGGTCATGGCCAGCAGCGTCAGCCACTTCCGAGGAGCGCCATGCTCGGGGGCGTGCATGGGCCGCATCGTAGGTGAAGCGCGTCAGCGGCCCAGGTCGGGAGCCGTGGGCCGAAGTGGAGCGTCGCTGAAGCGGGGGCTCTGGCCCAGGAACGCGCGCGGATTGTCCAGCGTGATGCGGCGCACCGCGTCGGCGGCGTGGCCACGTGCCCGCATGACCGCCGCGGCCTTGGGCACCGCCAGCGGATCGCTGTGCCCCCAGTCGCCGGCGCTGTTGATCCAGAGGCGCTCCGTGCCGTGCATCTCGATGATGTCCACTGCGCGAGCCGCCGTGCACTTGGTGTCGGGGTAGAGCGTCATGCCGGCCCAGAAGCCGGCGTCCCGCACCTGCCGGACCGTGTGCTCCTCCCCATGGTCGATCAGCACCCGGTCGGGACGCAGCCGGCCCTGGTTGCGGATGGCGTCCAGGATCAGCCGCGTGCCCTTGCGCTTGTCCTCCAGATGCGGCGTGTGCACCAGCACCAGCGTGTCGAAGCGCGCGGCCAGTTCCAGGTGTTCCTCGAACACGGCCAGCTCGGTGCGGCTGTTGCGGTTCAGCCCGATCTCGCCGATGCCCAGCACATTGGGCCGCTCCAGGAACTGCGGGATGAGACCCATGACCTCCCGGGCGAAGGCATGGTCCTCCGCCTCCTTCGGATTGATGCAGATCCACGCATGGTGGCGGATGCCGTAGGCCGCCGCGCGCCGAGGCTCCGTGTCGGTCAGCTGCCGGAAGTAGTCGTGGAATCCCTCGGCGCTGCCACGGTCGAAGCCGGCCCAGAACGCCGGCTCGGTGATCGCCACGCACCCGGCCACCGCCATGCGGGCGTAGTCGTCCGTGGTGCGGCTGACCATGTGCACATGCGGGTCGATGTACATGTCAGGCCTGGCGGGGAACGCCGCGTGCCGCCTTGCCGTCGGCGTGGGGCACGGGCTCGGTGCTGTGGTCGCTCCAGAGATCCAGCAGACGCCGGGCTCGCTCGGGCTGACCGTCCAAGGTCAGCTTCATGGCGTCCAGGATCGCCCGTACGCGGTCGTCCTGCAGGGCGTCCATGGATGCGCCGGCAGCGGGGGCTGCCCGCTGCACGCGGTCCAGGAACGCGGCCACATCCAGCACGCGCGCGCGGGCCTCCAGAAAGCCCAGCTGGATCAGCTGTTCGCGATCAAGGGGAGGACGGCCTGCGTGCATGCGGCCAGTCTACGGACGGGTGATTCCGGTTCAGGTGGCGGACCCGAACAGAAGCAGCATCAACCCGATGTCGCCGGCGTCCACCGAACCGCTGCGGTCCAGATCGGCAAGGCAGTCCGCCGCCACGGCGCAGTCGCCGAAGCCCAGCAGAAGCACCGCGATGTCGCCCGCGTCCACGAGCCCGTTGCCGTCCAGGTCGCCGTCGCGAGGCTGGGTGCCCGTGATCGCGAACGCCGCGTCGTTCAGGTCGGAGCCGCTGGCGCCCTGGGCATCCCGGGCGGTCACGCGGATCCTCGCCTGGCTGGCGTACAGATCGGGCACGGTCCAGGTGTACGCACCGTCGTTGGCCTCGTTGGCGGCCACGGTGGCGAAGGTCTGGCCGCCGTCGATCGAGAGTTCGATGTCCACCGCGGAGATGGTGCGCACATGGTCGCTGATCCAGTTCACGGCCACGCTCTGGCCCGGTGCCAGGCTGTCGCCGCCGGTCGGCGTGCGCACATGCACCACCGGGTTGTTGCCGCCCGTGCTGGCGGGGTAGTGCATCACGATGCAGTGGATGGCGCCGGCGGCGCTGATGATGCCCTCGCAGTTCACCTGCACGATCGTCTTGCCGGGCAGGGCCTGCTGCCACGCGGCCAGCGCAGCCTGGTTGTGTCCGGCGTTCACCACCGTGGTGTTGGTGTAGCTGGGGATCATCACCAGGTTGTTGCACATGACCGCGTTGATGTAGGTGTAGTGCACGTTGCTGAGCAGACGTGCCGGAACGCGGATCACGTTGTAGCCCCGCTGCTGCATGGTCGCGGCCGCGGAGTCGCAGGTCAGGTCCTGCGCCGAGCCCGCGTTGCTGGGCCAGTCGCTGATGATGATGGTGTCGCTCGACACCGGGATGAACCACATGTCCACGTGACCGGTGCCGTCCACGGTCCAGGGAAGCTGCGTCCACAGATTCGTGTAAAGGCCGTAGTACGCCTGGAACATGTCCCGGATCTGCGTCTCGGTCATGCTCGGGTTGTCGCCCAGCGTGAGTCGGGTTGCATACCCCTCCGGATCGTCGCCCATGTGGTAGTTGCCGCCCGAGTGCACCAGCGGCATGGCGTAGTAGGGCCGGCCCAGTTGCGTGGCCATGAACGAAGGAATGGCGTCGTCCTGCGGCCGCGAGCTGTAGTAGACGCTGTCCACCACCACGCGCACGCCGCCCTCGTAGACGAAGCGGGGGCCGTAGTCGCGGATCCAGATGCTGTTCAGCGAGGCGATGTACGACTTCACCCGGCTCATGTTGGCGCCCGCGTTGGTGAAGCGGGTTGTCATGTCGGTGCGCTGCGAAGTGCTGGTCACCACCACCATCACGTCGGCGTTGCCGGTGGTGGTGATGTGCTTCGCCATCTCCGCCAGGATGTTCTTCCAGGCGGTCGTGCCCGAGTATCCGAGCAGGATCGCCTCCATGGGTCGGTACTCGCTGGCTCCAGACACGGGTCCCGTGGGCGGCGGCGAGGCCAGACGCGGCCGAAGATCCGGGTTGCTCCTGACCCAGTCCTTCTCGGCGTCCGTCATGGTGCGGGGGAGCGCCCGATCGTCCAGGCGTGCCACGGGGCGTCGAGGCGCGGTGACGGCGTCGGCGGCGGGGGTGGTGGCCGCGGCGAGCAGGGCGAGCATCGCCACGATGGGGGTCCGGATCTTCATGGGGTGTTCCAGAGGTGGGGGGCCGGCCCATGCCGGTGCGGTCTCAATCTAGCCCGTGCGGGGGCAAAATCCTCCTGCAGAGTTCCCTTTTGCCCCCAAATGCCGCTTCAGGACCCCTGGCGAAGCTGTCGGACGGCCGCTGCCAAGGCGGCTGGCGGGATCGTGGCCACATCCAGGCATTCCCCCACTCGTCGCAGCAGGGGCACCGCCAACGCACCGCCCAGATGCTGGCGGAACTGCTCGAGCCCCTCCAACAGACGATCCACCGGTTCGAGCAGGGGGTGGAAGGTCGGCAGGCCCATCGCGCGGAACATCCGAAGCACGCGGTCCCGCACCGAGCCGTCAAGCAGACCCATCTCGCAAGCGAGGCACGCATCGAGCGACACCCCCACGGCGACGGCCTGACCATGGAACAACTTCCATCCGGAAAGCGCCTCCAGCCTGTGCGCCGCCCAGTGCCCATGGTCCAGCGGGCGTCCGGCACCCAGCTCGAACGGATCGCCGCCGTGCAGGATGTGCTCGCGGTGCAGCCAGGCGCTGCGCTGGATCACGGGCCAGGCCGCGTCCATGTCGCGTGCCACGATCGCGGGTGCGTGGCACTCGATCCGCTCCAGCAGCTCCGGATCGCGCAGCAACGCGATCTTCACCGCCTCGCTGAAGCCTCCGATCCAGTGTTCCTGTGCAAGGGAGCCCAGAAGCCTCCGGCAGCACAGCACCACGTGCGGAGCGGCGAAGGCGCCGAGGGCGTTCTTCTGGCCGAACGCGTTCACGCCGCACTTCACGCCCATGGCCGAGTCGTCCTGAGCCAGCGTGGTCGTGGGCACGCGCACCAGGGGCACGCCACGGTGCGCCATGGCAGCGCCGAACCCGGCGGCATCAAGCACCGCTCCACCACCGACCGCGATCACGGCACCGCGGCGGCTCACGCCATGGTCGAAGCATGCTCGGGCCACGCGTTCCGCCTGCTCCACCCCCAATTTGCACGCCTCGCCGCCAAGCATGAGCTCGACGGCGGCCAGGCGAACGCGATCCTGGCCACCCGTCTTCACGCACGCATGCAGCCGCTCGGCCACCTCGGGCCAGGCGCCGGCCACTCCGGCATCCACGAAGGCCACGCAGGAGCCCTCCAGTCCGGCGAGAGCGTCTTGCCAAGCCTCCGAAGCGCCGTGAAGCAGATCCTCCGCCCACCACACACGGTGTCGCATGGCCACATGCAGCGGTGAATGCCAGCTGGCGCCGTCCATCGGTGCGAGCATAGAAGCGGCACGCTTGCCGCGTGAATCGCTCACCGATTGGGCATGAGCACTTCGCCTCGCTCGTCACGCACGGCCACGCCCGCGGTCGGCCGGGTGGAGAGCTTCACCTTCACCTGCACGGGTTCCTGGTTGCGCACCAGCCTCACCTCCACCACTTCGCCAGGCTTGCGCTCGCCGATGGCCCGCATGAGGGAGGCGCGACCGTTCACCGCCACGCCCGCCACGCTCTCGATGCGGTCACCTTCGAGCACGCCGGCCTCGTCCGCCGGGCCGCCGGACAGCACGCGGGCGATCATGGCGCCGCCATCCGGCATCTCCTGCAGCAGCACGCCCATGTAGCCGTACCGCACACGGCCGTCCTGCAGCAGGTCGTCGGCGGCGCGGCGGACCATCTCCATGGGAATGGCGAAGCCCACGCCGTCGTTGCCGCCGGTGCGGCTGCCGATGGCGGTGTTCATGCCCACCACGGCGCCGTCGAGCGTGACCAGCGGGCCGCCGCTGTTGCCCGGGTTGATGGCGGCGTCGGTCTGAAGGTAGTTCTCGAACACGGCCAGACCCACGCCGTCGCGGCCCTTGGCGCTGATGATGCCCGCGGTCACGGTCTGGTCCAGGCCGAACGGGCTGCCCAGAGCCAGCACCCAGTCGCCGACCTCCACCTGCGAGCTCTCCACCAGCTTCGCCGGCACCAGGCCGCTCAGCGGCACACGAAGCACAGCCACGTCCGTGTCAGGGTCCACGCCGACCAGGTTCGCCTCCACCTCGCGGCCGTCCGCCAGGCGCACCATGATGCGTTCCGCACCGCGCACCACGTGACTGTTGGTCACGATGGCGCCGTCCTGGCTCAGGATGAAGCCGGTGCCCAGACCCTGTCGCGGCGCGGCGGCGTTCGGGCGAACCAGTTCCGGGCCACCGGGCCCGAATCGCAGCACGGGACCGCCGGTCGGCTGCATGCGCACCTCGTCCACGGTTCGGATGCTGACCACGCTCGGCTGCACGGTCCTGGCCACCTGCCGGAACGCGCGGGAGAGGTTGCGGGCGAAGCGAAGATCCGCCTCGGTCGTCGCTTCGGAGTCCGCGGCGACCGACTGGGGCGGCTCGGACCGGGTGGTGTCCCGGGCGAAGCCGGTCTCGGCGGCGGACAGGATCAGGAGCAGGGGAAGTGCGGTGCGGATCGAGCGCATGAGGTCCTCCAAAGGGGCCCGCCTACGGGGTCCCGGAACCATTGTTCGCGTGAAGAATGGGTCAAGGCAAGTGCCATCCGGTGCGGAACTTCGGCGTTTCCTGCACTATCCAGCCATGCTCCCCCTGATCGCGCTCTGCCTGCTCGCCACCCCTCAGGGGCTGACGGAGAGCACTTCGCCCACGGGCGTGCCCTTCCCGGTGCACATGAAGGTGGTCGGTCGACACGCCTCGGGTCGCTGGGGCGAGTCCGCGGCCGAGATCGCGGCCTGGCATCCGGGGTCGAAGAGGCTCTTCGTGGTGGATGCTGCGCGCGGACTTCGCGTGCTTGACCTGAGCGATCCCGCCGATCCCAGGCAGGTGAACGAGCTGGCCATGGAAGGCACCACCAGCGTGGCGGTGCACGGCGACCTGGTGGCGGTGGTGCACAAGCCTGGCGGCAAGGTGGATCGAGGCACGCTCGAACTGCTGGACACCGATCTGAAGCCGGTGTCGGAGTGTCGCGTGGGCATGGGTCCCGACATGGTCTGCTTCACGCCTGACGGCAAGCGGCTGCTGGTGGCCAACGAGGGCGAGGCGGAGCAGGACGGCTCCGAGGATCCCGAGGGCTCGATCGGCGTGGTGGACCTCTCGGGTGGTGCGGACAAGCCGGTGTACCGGCAGCTGGAATTCGCCCGCTTCGAGAGCCAGCGGAAGGATCTGACCGCGCGAGGCCTGCACTGCGTGAGCCCGAAGGCATCGCTCGCGCAGGATCTGGAGCCTGAATACATCACGGTGTCGCCCGACGGCACCCGTGCGTTCGCCACGCTGCAGGAGAACAACGCCATCGCGGTGATCGATCTTGCGCCGGGCCGCGAGCGGGTGGAGCGGATCGAGCCGCTGGGCTTCAAGGACTTCTCCAAGTGCGGTCTGGACGCGAGCGACAAGGACGGCGGGCCCGCCATCAAGCCATGGCCCGTGCTGGGCCTGCATCAGCCCGACGGCGTGAAGTGCTTCGAGCACGCGGGCACGCTCTGGCTGGCCACGGCCGACGAGGGGGAGGAGCGTGAGCGCCGCGACGTGCAGGAGCCGCGAAGGCTGTCCGAAGTGAAGCACAACCTGGGTCGGGAGATCTCGGCCAAGGATGCCGCGGGGCGCCTGCAGGTGAGCGGTCTCCGCGGCGACGAGGACGGCGACGGCACGTTCGAGCGTGTCTTCTGCTTCGGTGGCCGTGGCGTGAGCCTGTGGAAGGTGGCGGCGGACGGCGGCATCACGCAGGCCTGGGACTCCGGATCCGAGGTCGAGCGCAAGGTGCTCGAGCTCATGCCGCAGGCCTTCAACATGGACGGCGAGCCCGGGCCCAGCATGGACAACCGAAGCGACAACCGAGGCCCGGAGCCCGAGGGGCTGGATGTGGGCATGGTGGGTGATCGGCGTCTGCTCTTCGTGGGCCTGGAGCGCACCGGTGGCGTGATGGCGTGGGACATCACCGATCCAGAACGCCCCGTGTGGACAGGCTGGGTCAACCCGCGCAACCCCACCGCTCGGACCTCGGATGACATGGACGGTGACGGCAAGCCGGATGGCCCGTTCGCCGCGGGCGATGTCGCCCCCGAAGGCGTGCTGCTGATCCCGGCCTCGGCCAGCCCGAACGGCTCTCCGCTGCTGGCCGTGTGCAACGAGGTCAGCGGCACCACCACGCTGGTGCAGATCAAGGTGACGTCCGGCGCGGACCCCGCCCAAAAGTGAAAGGGCCGCCGTGCTGGACGGCGGCCCGATCTGCATGACATGGATTCTGCTTCAGGCGTTGCGGCGACGCATGGCCAGCAGGCCGGCCAGACCGATCAGAGCCGCGGCGCCCGGAGCCGGGATGACCGAGAACGAGCCGTCGACCATGCTCGTGGTCGAGGTGCCCGTGGTCCAGTTGGCGGCGTCACCCATGCGGGCAAGCCAGGTCGCCGCGTCCGCTGCACCGCCGAAGGCGGCGAAGTTGAACACGGCATAGTTCTGACCGCCGGAGAGCAGCACCGCGCTGGTTCCGCCCACCAGGCCGGGAGCCAGACTGCCGGTTCCGGAGCTGGTCGCGTTCTCGTATGCACCGGTGTTGTCGAAGCTGTACAGGGCGGTGAAGCCGCTGAACATGGGGTTGGTGGCGTTGGTGCTGACGAAGGCCGTCACCTGCTCACCGGTGCTCGACAGCGAGAGCTGCTGGAACAGGCTTGTTCCGGTTCCCACGGAACCGGAGAGCGTCCAGGTGCCCAGAGCCGAGTTGGTGCTCACGCTGCTCACGATGGAGCCCGCGGCCAGGCCGCCGGCGCCCACGGTGAACTTCATCAGGTTCTCGTTGCCGTCGCTGTCGGTGGCGGACACGCCACGGAAGGCCGAACCGGTCCAGCCGTTGTCGGTGAAATAGATCACCGTGCCGGCGGCAATGTTCGACAGCGCCGCGAAGGCGATGCTGTCGGACGGAGTGCCCGAGGCCTGGAAACCGACGATGGCGATCTCGCCCGCCACGAGCGAGGCGCTCGATGCCGAGGCGATGATCGACGCGGTGGCCAGAGCCACCTTGGAGGAAGTACGCATGAAGAACTCCAGTCTGAGGAAGGGAAGGGAAGGGAAG
>CAIOTP010000139.1 GCA_903861235.1 uncultured bacterium
GGCGTGGAAGGCGGTCAACGGACGCGAGGCCGTGGCCATGTGCGGCGGCGATCGCCCGGACCTGGTGCTCATGGATCTGATCATGCCGGACATGGACGGCGTGGAAGCCACGCGGCAGATCATGAGGGATTCGCCCTGCCCCATCCTGGTGGTCACGGCCACCGTCTCGGGCAACGCGGCCCGTGTCTTCGAAGCGCTGGGGGCCGGAGCGCTCGACGCCATCGACACGCCCAACATGCAGTCGCCCGAGGCGGTGGACGCCCTCTGCCGACGCATCCGTTCCATCGAGCGGCTGGCAAGAGCCGACCGCTCCCCGTCCACGGTGGGGCTGCCTGGCGCCTCGCCATCTTCGGGCGCGACCCGTCGGCCGCTGGCCCTGCTGGGCGCAAGCACCGGAGGCCCGCACGCTCTGGCCTCGGTGCTGCGGGCCTGGCCACGGCCCCTGCCCTTCGCCGCGGTGGTCGTGCAGCACCTGGATGCGGGATTCGTGCCCGGACTGGCCGACTGGCTCGGCCGGGAGACCGGTCATCCGGTGCGACTGGCCGAGCGAGGTCGGATGCCGGAACCGGGCGCCGTGTTCCTGGCGGGGGGCACGGATCATCTGGTGCTCGACGCGGGCGGACGCTTCGCCCACGCGCCGGCCCAGCCCGACGATCTGCACCATCCTTCGGTGGATGCTCTCTTCCAGAGCGTCGCCCGATGCGGCGTGCTCCACGGTTGCGCGGCCTTGCTGACGGGCATGGGCCGTGACGGAGCCGCCGGGCTGCTTGCGCTGCGCCGTGCGGGATGGACCACCCTGGTGCAGGATCAGGCCACGAGCGTGGTGTGGGGCATGCCGGGCACCGCCGTGCGACTGGATGCCGCCATGCGTACCCTGCCGCTGAACGCCATCGGAGCCGCCATGCTGGCGGTCATGGCCTCGCTCCCGGACCCCCGTCCATGACGCCCCACGCTCCGACCGGCCCCCTGCAGACGGTCATCCTGCTGGTCGACGACCAGCCGATCATCGCGGCCGCGGTGCAGAAGATGATCGCGGGCCAGAAGGACTGGGTCCTGCACTTCTGCAGCGAACCCGCCAAGGCGGTCGAGCGTGCCCTGCAGGTGAGGCCGACCGTGATCCTTCAGGATCTGGTCATGCCCGACGCCGACGGCCTGGACCTGGTGGCGGCCTACCGGAGGCAGGCGTCCCTTCACGACACGCCGCTGGTGGTGCTCTCCTCCAAGGAGGAGGCCGAGACGAAGGCCAAGGCGTTCGCCCTGGGCGCCAACGACTATCTGGTCAAGCTGCCGGATCCGGTCGAGGTGGTGGCACGCCTGCGTCACCACTCCGACGGCTACAAGGCCACGCTGGAACGCAACGCCGCCTACGCCGCGCTGGCGGCGAGCGAACGCCACCTGCGCGAGGAGGCCCGCCGCGCGGCGGAATACGTGCAGTCGCTCCTTCCTGCACCGCTGACGACCGGACCGGCCACGAGCGAGTGGCGCTTCGTGCCCAGCGAAAGCCTGGGGGGCGACGCCTTCGGACACCACTGGCTCGACGACACGCACCTGGCGATCTACCTGCTGGACGTGTGCGGACACGGCGTCGGACCCGCGCTGCTGGGCGTGAGCGCCATGAACGTCCTGCACTCCAACGCGTTGCCGGGCCGCGACATGATGGACACTGCGGCGGTGATCGAGGGGCTGAACGAGCTCTTCCCCATGGAGCGCCACAACGAGATGTTCTTCACCGTCTGGTACGGCATCCTGGATGTGGCGAAGGGTCGCCTGCGATGGACCGGCGGGGGGCATCCGCCGGCGCTGCTGGTGCATCCGGACGGCTCCCTGCAGCGACTGGAGAGCCAGGGGCTGATGGTGGGAGCGGCCACCGGAATTCCCTACGAAAGCAACCAGGTCGAGATCCGCCCAGGGTCACGGCTGCTGCTGTACAGCGACGGCATCTTCGAACTCCGCAAGCCCGACGGGCAGATGGCCACCATGGACGAGTTCATCCTGAACGCCGGCCCCGCCGCCGTGGGGCCGGATCCGCTGGAGGCCATGCTGGCCCACGCCCGAGCCGTGCAGGGAGGCGATCACTTCGCCGACGACGTGAGCCTGCTGCAGGTGCTCTACCAGCCGTGATCGCGGCCACGCTGCTGCTCGCGGCCGCCGCCCATGCGGAGCGTCTGACCTTCACCGAGGTGCACATGGGCGTGGAGGTTCGGATCGTCATCTGCGCCCAGGACCGCCCTGCCGCCGCCGCTGCCGCCCGCGAGAGCTTCGACGCGATCCGCGCGTGGGACGAGGCTCTGAGCGACTGGAACCCCGCGAGCCAGGCCATGCGACTGCCGGATCAGGTCGGAGCACGGGCGAAGGTGACCGGCCGCCTGGCGGTGGCGTTGGATCAGTCCGCTCGCTGGCAGTCTCGCACCGACGGTGGCTTCGATCCCGCGCTCGGCGCACTGACACGACTCTGGCGCGAGTCCGCACGAAGCGGCGCCTGGCCCGAGGCGGCTTCGCTGGAGGCCGCCCGAGGCCGCTGCGGCTGGTCCGGGATCGCGTGGGACGCCCCAAGGTCGGAGTTCCGGGTGCTGCGCGACGGCATCCGGCTGGACTTCGGCGGTCTGGGCCAGGGACTGGCCGCGGACGAGGCGCTCGCGGTGCTGGCGCGACGCGGGTTCCGCCACGCCATGGTCGACATCAGTGGCGACATCGCCCTGGGCAGCGCTCCGCCGGGCGAGCCCGGATGGCGTGTGGCCGTGGAACCCGCCATGGAGGGTCAACCCGAGTGCATGCTGCTGCTGGCGGAGTGCGGGGTGAGCTGCAGCGGTGACCGGGGCCAGCCACGCCTCCTGGACGGCCGACGGGTGAGCCACATCCTGGATCCTGCCTCCGGGCTGCCTGTGCGGGCTCCGCGCCAGGCGGTGGTGGTGGCCGCGGACGCCACCCGGGCGGACGCCCTGGCCACGGCGCTCTGCGTGCTCCCCTGGGAGCGTTGCGGATCACTGGTCGCGACAGACGCCGTGCGAGCCGCTCGACTCACCCGCGGCCCGTCGGACGGCGGCCTGCGGACGCTGGGAGCATGGGAATCGCTCACGCCTGCGCCGGTCGACCCGGTCGCCTCACCACGGCCGGCGGAGGCGGCGCCTCCAGCGAAAGCACCGGAGGCAGAAGGCTCTCGCGATCCGACATCACCTGATCCCAGGTGACCGCGTCTCCGGTGTAGGCCGCGGCGCGACCCATGAGGGCGAGCCGGCAGCTCTGCACCATCCAGTCCGAATCGTCGATGCGGCGACCTTCGCGGATGGCGCGGAAGAGTTCGTCATGCTCCACCTGATACATGTTGGGTCTGGGACCGTCCTTGGGATAGCTCCACGCCTTCGGCCCCGAGATCCGGTGCTGGCCTGCCCAGCCGTTCACCACGGCCCGTCCCTGGGTGCCGATGATCGTGTCGGTGTTCTCGTTGAAGCAGTCGGGATATTGCCGCCACATCAGCGTGGCTCTGCGCTCGTCCGGCCATTCGTACACCACCGCGAAGTGGTCGTACACATCGCCTCGCTCCGGCGTGGACTCGCGCAGTGCGCGGCCACCCACGCCCGTGCACCGGACGGGCGGCGCATTGCCGAACGCCCAGTTGATCTTGTCGATGCTGTGCACGGCCTGCTCCACGATGAAGTCGCCCGAGAGCCAGACCATGTGCTGCCAGTTGCGCACCTGGAAGGCCATGTCGCTCCATCCGGGCTGGCGCGGCACCACGCCCAGGGGATTGGTCAGGTAGTCGCTGTGCATGGCCACCACCTCGCCCATGTCACCGGCAAGCACCCGCTCGAAGAGGGCACGCTCGGGACTCGACCGCCGCCAGCAGAACCCGCTGACCAGATTCAGGCCCTTCGAGCGGGCGACGGAGGCCGAGTCGATCACCTGCAGGGCGCCGGCCCCGTCGACGAACATGGGCTTCTCGCAGAACACATGCAGCCCCGCGTCCACCGCGGCCTTGAGGTGCATGGGTCGGAAGCCCGGAGGCCCGGCCAGGATCGCGGCGTGCGCTCCGCTCGAGCAGGCACGCGGGGCTGCGTCGATGCCCGAGAATCGCCGCTCCGGCGGCACCTGCACGCGGTCACCCAGACCTGCCTGCTTCAGGGACTCGATCGCCGCCTCGATGCGGTCCGGAAAGGCGTCGCACATGGCCCAGATGACCACGCCCGGATCCGCCTTGAGCGCCTGAGCCGCGGCGCCCGTGCCGCGTCCACCGCATCCGACCACCACCACGCGGATCGTGTCGCTGCCCTGGACCGGGGCCTGCCCGAGGGCCAACCGCGGACCGGCCACCGCCGCGGCGGCCACGACCACGGCGCTGCCGAGGAACTCGCGTCGGGTGCTGGGGTGTCCGTCGGTGATCATGGCGTGCTCTCCTTGCGCTTGGGTTCAGGATCGGTCGGCAGAACACCCGGGGGAAGCTCCCGCCGCTCCGAGGCGAGCGGCTCGCACACGATCCGGAGTCCGGCGAAGGGCGCATCGGCCAGCCACCAGCGGCTCGGCGGCATCTGCGGATCGCTGGCGTTCCAATCGGGGGTCTGCCGCTGCACCCGCTCGCAGTCGAGCGCCTCGGGCTTGTCGAGGTAGGAACCGCCCCACAGCACGAGCGTGCCGTCGTCGGCGACGGCCCACTCCGCGGCGTTGCCCCAGAGCCCGAAGAAGCCGCGGTCGTCCGGCTTCCCGGATCCGACCGGATGCGTGCTGTCCTTCGCGTTGCCCGCATGCCAGCACCGTTCGTCACGATGCGTCGGCGTGCCGCATGCGGGAGCCGGGCAGACGGACCTCAGTTCCCGCACCGTGGGAAGACGGAAGCGGCGTCCGGTCTTGGCGGAGAGCCACTGGCAGAACTTCTGCGCCGTCTCGGACGAGACGCAGATCGCCGGATACCCCGCGTGCCCGAAGCCCCGATCCATGGAGATGTAGGGCTTGCTCGGTCTCGCGACCGCGTCGGCCTCGGGCGGCCCGGACTTCCCGTCACGACTGAAGACGAAGGCGTCGAGCAGCTCCCACGGGACCTCGGTGCGCCCGATCCACAGGCTGACCTCGGCGGTGTGGTCGAGCCTGCCGAGCAGGTCGACGCGGAGCGCCGTGCCCGGCACCGGCACCTGCAGCGACTTGCCATCGCTCGA
>CAIOTP010000140.1 GCA_903861235.1 uncultured bacterium
CGCCTGCCAGGGTGGGCCAGCGACGCCCGCCGCGGCGCCGTCGGCACCCCCTGCGCCGCCGCCGCTGCCCCCGGCCACGGGCGGCGGCGCCAGCCCCGGTGCGGTGCGGGGCGGAAGGTGGGACGAGCCGCCCGCGTTGCCACCGCTCCCCGCGGAGCGGCTCTCGACCCCGCCGGTCGCGACGCCGGCGACCTCGGCGCCACCATCCGGTGCTTCGAAGCGGCCGGTGGCCGCGATCTTCGTGAAGAACCGGGGCTGCGAGATCCCGCCCGAGAAGGTGATGGTGCTCGAGGACTTCCTGGTGGCCCGCGTGGGTGCCCTGTGCTTCACCACCATGAGCCGCGAGGACACCCTCAACGCGGTCAAGCGATTCAGCCCGGCGGGCGCCAACGCCGGCACCCCGCAGCGGCTCGAGCAGGAGACCGACCGGATCCTGAGCGACGACACCAGCGCGCTCGCCCTGGCCCGGAACATGGGCGCCGACTTCGTGCTCATCGCGAGCCTGACCGCCCTGAGCCAGCAGGAGCAGCAGTTCGAGGGCTACGGCGTGAAGACGCAGGTCGTTGCGCAGACGCTGGACGCCACCTACCGGCTTCTCGACCGCGCGAAGGGCGAGGTCGTCGCCTCGGGGGCGACCAACGTCACGGAACAGGTGCGAGGCACGCCCAACCTGCAGCAGAAGGTGGACCTGATCGATCCGCTCATCCGCCAGGCGGCGATCAACCTGACCGACATCATGAAGCGGCAGTGCGAGGCTTCCGCGCTGCCGGAGCCGGCCCGGCTCGACGGAGCGGCCTTCACCGTGACCGCCACCATGCGCGACGTGGCCGTGCCGGACATCACGCTCGACCGCGCGTCCGGCCGATTCGTGGTGGGGGCGAATCCGCTCACGCTCTCGCCCACGGCCGTGCAGGTCAGCCTGGACGGCGTCACGGTGGGCAGCACGCCGGGATCGTTCCGCACCACCATGGCCGGACTGCACAAGATGCAGCTGCGGGCCCCGGGCTTCAAGCCCTGGGAGGGCACCGTGAACATCACCGACGGGTTCAACCTGAGCGTGGCCATGCAGCTGGACGACGAGGCCTTCGCCCGCTGGCGAGAGACCACGCGCATGCTGCAGGAGCTCAAGCAGGGCCAGCAGCTCACCGACGCGCAGGTGGACCTGATCCGCGGCATGGCCCAGTTCTTCGCCAACTCCAACTACAGCGTGAACTGGAAGGTGGACACCAAGGAGGCGCCGCCCATCGTGGTGCCCTCGCTCTGGGGTGGCGCGGTGGTGCCCCCGGTCGCGCCCTGATCATGCGATCCTTCGGTCGTCCGGTGCTGCTGGCGGTGACCGCGCTCTCCGCGGCGTGCGGCTATGACCGCAAGATGGAGGGCGTGACCTCGGCGTGGGATGCCGGGGAGTGGAGCCTTGCGGCCGCCGAGATGCAGCCGCTGCTCCAGGAGCACGACGACGCACCGATCAACGGCGTGATCTTCCATCTGGATGGCGGCACCGTGCTGCGAGCCTCGGGGGATCTTCCGGGCAGCGTGAGGAGCCTGGACTGGGCCTATCAGGCGGTGCGGCCCTACCTGGACGAGGCGGCGGAGACCAAGGTGACCGAGGAGGCGGCGGCGGTGGTGACCAACCAGACGGTCCGCACCTACCGCGGCACCGCCTACGACCGCATCCTGATGAACACCTATCAGGCCCTGAACTACCTGCAGATGGGGCAGGGGGAGCGGGCCCGCGTGGAACTGAACCGCGCCCTCAACTGGCAGAGGGACGCCGTGGAGCGGAACGCCGACCGCATCGCGAAGGAGCAGGCCGCCTTCGAGGAGGCCGGCAAGTCCAAGGGCTACGACGCCTCCGCCACCCTGAAGGACGAGACCTTCCGGAACGCCATGGCGCAGGCCTACGGACCCGTGTGGGACCGCCGCGCCGCAGCCGACTACGAGGTGAGCCTCACCACCTACCTGCGCGGCATCACGCTGCTGGCGCGCGGCGATGCAAGCGCCATGGACCAGGCCCGCCAGGCCTTCAAGCAGGTGGCGGGCATGCTGGGCCAGGGGCTGGACGAACCGGTGCTGGCGGACGTGGCCATGGCCGACGCCGCCACGCGGGGGCAGGCCCCGCCGAAGATGGTCTACGTCCTCATGGAGACGGGCCGCGCACCCAGCCGCAAGGAGCTGCGCATCGACATCCCGCTCTTCATCCAGGAAGTGCCCTACGTGGGCGCCGCGTTCCCGCTGCTGCAGATGCACGACGGCCAGGTGACCAGCTTCAGCGTGGAGAGCGGAACGCAGCCGCTGAACAGCTTCACGCTGTGCGACATGGACACGGTGGTGAAGCGGAGCTTCGACGACCAGCTTCCTCTGGTGATCGTGGCCACCTTGGTGAGCAGCGCCAGCAAGGCGGTGGCCACCTACTTCGCGCAGCGTGCCGCCGGCGACTACGGCTGGGCCGCGGCCCTGGGCGGGGCGATCTACCAGGTGTCCATGAACAGCGCGGACCTTCGCTGCTGGCTCACGCTGCCCAAGGCGTGGCTGGCCGCCCGGCTGTCTCGACCGGAGAGCGGCACCCTGAGCGTGGTGCTGGGCGACGGCCAGCGGATCGAGGGCCTGACCCTGCCCGACGCTCCCGTGTCGATCGTGTATCTCAAGAGCGTCCGGTCCGGCACCCGGCCGCTGCATGTCGTCTTCCCCGTGCCGACCGACGGCTGAAGGAGCCCATCCATGCGTCACGCCATGCTCGCCCTGCCGCTGCTGCTGCTCGCCTGCAACACCTCCAACACCGTGGTGCCCGCCTCGGTGGGCGGGGGCCCCGGCCAGCCGGGCTTCCAGCAGGTGATCACCAACGGCTGGCTCAACTCCAAGGCCAACGTGACCGACGTGCGCGAGGACACCGTGAGCGGCGACCTGAAGCGGGTGCAGGTGGCGGTCTACAGCGACCAGCTGAACTCGCAGAACTTCAGCTACCGCTTCGAATGGTTCGACGGCAACGGCATGGCCGTGCAGGGCGTCGCCCAGGCGTGGCAGAGCCGGCAGATCAAGCCCAAGGAGACCATCCTGCTCACCGCCGTGGCACCCAGCCCCAAGGCCACCCAGTGGCAGCTGAAGCTGCTCGACACCAACCATCCCCTGGACCAGTGAACCTCACACGGAGAACCGCCATGCGCACCATCGTCACCCTCTCGCTCGTCTCCCTGTCGGCCCTCGCGGCCTGCAGCACGCCCGCCACCTACAAGGACAGCCAGGGCAACGACCTGGTGGTCAGCCTGGATCAGCCCAACATCCAGGACTTCAACCAGGCCGCGGACAAGCTGGTGCAGGGCATGATGACCAGCGGCGTGCTCGAGCGCGCGCCACGCAAGCCGGCGCTCATGGGCATCAGCCGCATCGTGAACGACACCAGCAGCGCCTTCGACACCGATCAGCTGACCAAGAAGGTGCGTGTGGCTCTGCTGAACACCGGCAAGATCGAGGTGACCAACACCATCGGCCTCGACGGCAAGGTGGAGGACCCCATGGCCAAGGGGGTGCAGGACATGAAGGACTTCGAGAGCGGCCGCAGCAACCAGACGCCCGACCTGCCCGACTACACGCTGACCGCCAAGATCCTGGAGAACCGGGCCGCTGCGGGCGGCACGCGGCAGGTCAGCTACATCTTCCAGATGAGCCTCACCGACACGCGCTCCGGCCGGGGCGTGTGGGAGGGCGAGGAGACCATCACCAAGCAGGGCACCAAGAACGCGATCGGCTTCTGAGCCCGGCAATTTCTCCCGGTCCATGCGGGCCGTCCTCCTATCCTGCCGATGAGAGGATGTCGTGACCCACTCGCCCGACGAGACCGTGCCTCCCTCCGACGCAGGAGCCACCGTGCCTTCGGGCGACGGCGCGGGTCCGACCGTGCCCTCGTCGGGGTCGGCCCCGGCGCGGGTGCAGGCCACCCCGCGGGACGAGCCGCTGCCCGATCGGCTGGGCGACTGCCGCGTGGAGGGTCGTCTGGGCAGCGGAGGGTTCGGCGACGTGCTGCTGGCGGTGCAGGAGAGCGACCTCAAGAAGCGTCGCGTGGCCATCAAGCTGCTCAAGAAGGGCATGGACAGCGCCGAGGTGCTCGAGCGGTTCCGCCTGGAGCAGAAGGTGCTGGACACCCTGAACCATCCGAACATCGCGCGCCTGTACGGCGCCGGGGTGGCCGACAACGGCTGCAGCTACTTCATCATGGAATACGTCCCGGGCATGCCCCTGGACAAGTGGTGCAAGGCGGAGAACCTGGATGTCGTCGCCCGGGTGAAGCTGCTCCAGCAGGTGGCGGCGGCTCTGGCCCACGCCCATGACAAAGGCATCATCCACCGGGATCTGAAGCCGGCCAACGTCATGGTGGGACCGGATGGCGTGCCCAAGCTGCTGGACTTCGGCATCGCCCGGTTCACGGACAGGGAGACGCGCGACGAACACCGGGCGTTCCTGACCCAGGCCAACACGGGGGGTCCGCTGACCCCGGCGTACGCCAGTCCCGAGCAGTTCCGTGGCGAGGAGCTTGGGGTGGCCACCGACATCTATTCCATGGGCGCCCTGATGTACGAGGTGCTGACGGGGCGTCCGCCTTTCGACTTCAGGGGCTGCACCCTCGACCAGATCAAGAAGCGCGTGATCGAGGAGCCGCCGATCTCGCCAAGCCGCGCTCCGGTGGTCACCGACGGCGGCAAGACGACCACCAGCCGCGTGAAGGATGCCCGGCTGCTGCGCGGCGACCTGGACAACATCGTGCTGATGGCCCTGCGGAAGGAGACGACCGGGCGCTACAGGTCCGCCCAGGCCCTGATCGAGGACCTGGACGCCTACCTGCAGGGTCGTCCGGTCAAGGCGCGGCCGAGCAGCATGGCCTATCGCCTCCGCAAGTGGGTGGGTCGGCACCGGATGGCGGTGCTCCTGGGCGTGTGCACCGCGCTTCTGGCGGTCAGTCTCTGGGGCGGCTGGTTCACCGTCTCCCGTCTCGAGGAGCGGACGCAGCGGCAGAAGATGGAGGAGAAGAGGAGCGCGGTGGACGAGAAGGGCACGCGGGGCATCGAGTTGGCGCGCGACGCCGCGGGCTCCACCAAGGCGCTCCAGGATCTGGAGAAGCAGGCTCGAGGGATGCTCAAGCGCTCTCCCAGCGATCTGGAGGCGCTCCGGCAGCTGCGAGACGCCCTCCGACAGCAGGCCGCGGTGTGCGAGCGGACGCGCGACACGGCGGCCGGCCTGCCCGTGGCGGCGGAGTCCGTGAAGCTGGCCCGCGAGATCCACGACCGGACCAGGTCGGAGGACGACGAGCGGCGTCTGGCCACCGCGCTCCAGCAGTACGGCGACCTGTTCGTGGCGGCCAATCGCTTCGACGAGGCCCGGGAGCCCTTCATGGAGCAGTTGAGGATGCGCGAGGCCGTCGCCCTGGCCAAGCCCAACGATCTGACGGCGAAGCGACTGCTCGGCAAGGCGCTGGTGCGCATGCACGAGGTGGAGGTGCAGTGCGCCGACTATCGCGCCGCCAAGGCGCGGGCCGTCGAACTGTGCAAGGTGAGAGCCGAGATCTTCCAGAAGCTGGGTGCGCCCCTGGACGAGAAGTCCGCCAAGGAGAAGACCGCTGCCGAGCGGGACCTGATGTTCGGCAAGCTCTTCCTGGCCATGGACTGCATGGATCTGAACGAACTCGACCAGGCGGAGCTGGCCCTGGACGAGTTCGTCGCCATGGCTCGTGGCCGACTGGCCGCGGTGGCACCGGGCGGTCCTTCGGAGTCGGTGCGTTGGGAGCGTTCCCTGGATCTTGCGTACGGTCTGGACACCCTGTCCAAGTGCCGGTTCAACCAGGATCGTCCGAGAGACGCCGTCGAACTCTCCGTGCAGGCGTTGGAGGCGGCACGGGCGGCGGTGGCGGGCGGGGATGCGGAGAGCCAGGCCCTCCGGACCTACGTGTACACCGGTCTTGAACAGGCTCGTTATCTGAACGAACTGGGTCGGCATCAGGACGCGTTCAAGCAGGTGGAGGATGTGAAGCTCTTCGCGGAGGACCGACGCGGCAGTGCGGAGTCCCGGATGAAGGGCGCCGCCATGCAGCAGGATCAGCTGCTGCGGGGCTGGGCCGAGCAGCTCCGGGCCTGTCGAAAGCTGGGTCTGGCGGAGCAGGCGGGCCGGATCCTGGCTCAGGTGGAGCCCGTGGCCGCCACGCCGGGGGACGGGGTGGAGTGGTTCGAGGCCCTGACCCGCGTGCAGCGGGAGGTCGCGCTCCTGAAGGCGAACCCTCAGGACGGCCTGCTGCCGGCCAA
>CAIOTP010000141.1 GCA_903861235.1 uncultured bacterium
AGAGGACGTCGCCGGCACCCAGCCGGGTGAGCGTGCCGACCAGATCGCCAGCCTTGGTGAGCGCGGGGCCGCTGGTCACCACGGCGCGGGTGCCCATCTCCGCCGCGATCACATGGGCGAGCGTGGTCTTGCCCAGGCCGGGCGGGCCGTGGAGCAGCACGTGGTCCACAGGCTCCTGCCTGGCCTGTGCCGCCTGCACCGCGATGCGCACGCGCTCGACAAGGTCGCTCTGGCCCACGTACTCGGCCAGTCGCTGCGGGCGCAGGGCCGGAGAGGCCATGGCCTCGGACTCCTCCATCCGCTCCTCCGCGGAGACCAGTCGCTCTCGCGTCATGCGTGGAACGAGACGCGCGGCGCGGAGCGCACCGCCTCGTCGGCCTCCTTGATGAAGTCGATCGGCCGGAAGCCGAACAGGGCGCCCACCAGGTTGCTGGGGAACACCGCCAGCGTCTCGTTGAAGTTCCCGGCCGCGGCGTTGAAGCCGTTGCGTCGACCGGCGATGCGGTTCTCCGTGTCGGAGAGCTCGCCCTGCAGCCGCACGAAGCCGCCGTCCGCCTTGAGCGTGGGGTAGGCCTCGGCCACCGCGAGCAGACGCCCCAGTCCGCGGGTCAGCGCACCCTCCGCTTCGATCCGCTGGTTGAGATCCCTGGCGCTCATGGCCGCCGCCCTCGCCTGCATCACGGCCTCCAGCGTCTGCCGCTCGTGAGTGGCGTAGCCCTTCACCGTCTCCACCAGGTTGGGCACCAGGTCGTGCCGGCGTCGCAGTTCCACGTCGATGTCGGCGAACGCACCCTCCGCACCGATGCGGCTCCGCTGCAGCGCGTTGTACACGCCCACGCCCCACAGCACGACCACCACGATCACCCCGAGCACGACCAGCAACGCGACGAGAACGCCACCCATGGGAGCCTCCTTGCGCCGAAGCGCCGCGACAGCCTACCCGCCGCGAGCACGACCGCCCATGGCTTCGATGCACGCGAACTCCGCCGCGGTCACCGGCGTCACGCTGAGCCGGTTGCCCCGCTTCAGGATGGCCATGCCCCGCAACCTGGGCTCCTTCCGAAGTTCGGCCAGCTCCACGCAACGGGCGAAGCGGCTCTCGAAGCGGACGGGTCGCGCCCACCAGACCGGAGCCTGTCGAGTGGCGCGCGGCTCGAAGGCCTCGTCACCCTTGCGGAACTGTGTCGCGTCGGGCACGGCCTGGCCGCTGACCACGGCGGTGCCCACCACCCCGGTGGGCTCGGCGTTCGAGTGGTAGATCAGACAGCGGTCTCCCCGGGCCATGGCGTCTCGAAGGAAGATCTTCACCTGGTGATTCCTCACACGGTCCCAGTCCGTGAGGCCCTCGCGGCGGAGATCGTCGATGCCGTACACCTCGGGCTCGGTCTTGAGGAGCCAGTGAGCCATGGATCAGTTCCAGCTCAGGCCCTTGGGCCACGTACCCGGCTGCTGCCGCTCCGCGCCGCTCACCACGCGTTCCAGACGGTCGATGGCCTCGGCCACCAGTCGCGCGCGGGCCCAGGGATCTGCGCACTCCAGCAGCGCGTAGCGGGTGGGCTCGTCCTGCACCAGCGCAGCGCCGATCACCTCGATCACCGCGTGCGTGGGCAGGTCGCCACGCTCCGCCCAGGCGGAAACCGCCTTCACGCTGGCCAGCCGCCGGACGCGCGGCCGCTGGAGCATCTCGCGAAGCGCTCGCCGAGCCTCGGGCATGCGCGGCACCGCACGGCCCGGAGGCTCGATCGGACGCAGCACGGCCTGCCGATAGAGGGTGCGCCCGTCGGGTTCGATCAGCTCCACGATCCTCGCCCGGCAGACGCCGTGCAGCACGATGTCGTGACGACCGTCGGCTCGACGCTCGTGCCGCACGATCTGCCCCACGCACACCGCCGGACGCAGGTCCGGCAGCGCCTGCCGACGGCCGCGGACCGACGGTTCGACCGTGGCCATGGCGATCGGCCGGGCGGTGAGCACCGAGCCTGCCCTCACCTCGGCCAGGCAGGCTTCCACCATCTGCCGGTACCGCGGCTCGAACACGTGCAGCGCCTGCACGGCATGGGGCAGCAGGACCGTCTCCCCCAGCGGGAAGAGCGGCACCGGCCTCTGGAAGTCCACGACGATCGACTCGGCCATCGGTCCGGATGCTAGGCCGCCCGACGGCTCAGGCCATGCGAGCCAGCGAGAGTGCCGCACGACCGGAGCGGTCTCTTCGCCTCGAGACCAAGGTCCTGTACAGGGCGACCAGGTCCTCGCTGTCCACCGAACCGGCCACCTGGCTCCCCAGAAGGTCCCCGTCGACCACCGGCACGCGGCCGTCCGAAAGGACCGTCATACGACGAAGCGTGTCCGGATGCGCCCACGGGTCGTCGCCGGTGGCCGGCATGGGGGCGTGGACCATGAGCGATCCCCAGGGGTCCGTCTGCGGCGGCGAGTCCACGATCGCGCCGTCGCCATCACGCGTCCACTGCTCCACGAACATGGGCACCCACGCCACCGCGGGGCGAAGCCGCTCCACACGGGGCAGGATCCACGGGAAAGGATCGTTCCGGGGGCCCTGCCGGGACACCAGCAGGTCGTGCAGCGCAGCACAGGCCACGCCGAAGTCGCCGGGGCCCATCATGACCCGGTATCCGGGCGCGTCCACGGCGTGCAGGTCCACGGAGATCAGCTCCACATCGAGTTCCCGCACGCGCTGCGCCGCGGTCGGCGAGAGCAGTTCGGTGCGAAGCTCGATGGCCAGTGCACCAGCGGCCCGCAGACGACGGACCATCTCGCCCACGTCCGGATGGATCAACGGATCGCCCGCCCCGCCCAG
>CAIOTP010000142.1 GCA_903861235.1 uncultured bacterium
CATGGTGCGCAGCATGACCCCCGACGAGCGTGGCAACGTGCGTCTGGTCGACCAGCAGAAGAGTCGCGCGCGCCGCGTGGCGCAGGGCAGCGGCGTGGCGCTCTCGGCGGTCATCTCGCGCACCACGCCCGCCACCATCATCTGCAGGCCGCCGCCGGCGCTGCTGGTGCTCACGTAGATGTCGCATCCGTGCGGGTCGTCCGGACCCGTGCGATGACGGATGGTGCCGTCCGGGTTCACCAGCGTGCGACCGCTCAGTTCCTGCAGTTCGGTGACCGCGTTGGTCACGCCCAGCGTGACGTCGGCCAGCGGCTCCTCCACGGTGGTCGGAGCCTCGCCGCGATGCGTCTGGCGGTACGCCCCTTCCCGCTTCTCGATCAGGATGGCCTTCGTGGTGGTGCTGCCGCAGTCGGTGGCCACCACCACCTGGACGCGCTGCGGATCGACGGTCTTCTTCGCGGCACCGCTCACGGACGAAGGATACGCGGCGATCGCCTCATGCGCGGTCACCGCGCTCCGCCTGCATGGCCTCCAGACGATCCAGCATCCAGGGAATCGATCCGCGCCGCTGCATGTATCTCGCCAACCGGTCCCAGGTGGAGGCGTCGCCCACCAGACCCACGAAGGGCGCAAGCGCGTGCATGGCCTGCGCCGTCACGCCGTTCAGAGGTCGCCAACTCTCCAGAAGCAGGACAGCCGGCGTGACCATGTCCCGCGACACGATGCGTCCGAGCAGCTCCTCGATGCGCTCGCGGTCCTCGGGATCCGGCGGCACCGGCCCCGGAGCTTCCACGCCGAAGGCATGCCGCACACGGTCGATCCAGCGCGGGCGGTCAGGGGCCATGTCGACGCAGGCTGGCCTCCACGGCCTCACGGCGCGCCGCGGCCGCCACCGCGTCGGCGCCCAGCAGGATGGTGAGCCCACGCGGCCCGCCCCACCGGGGCAGCAGGCGGCCGGCTGAATCACGCGAGGCCCGCAGGAACCCGCGGTCGCCGCGCCACATGACCCCGTGCACGTCGCTCCACAGCACGCGCCGCACGCGCAGCGGCTCGTGCACCGTGATGCCCTCGGGTCCAAGCACATAGTCGGTCGGCAGCAGGAATCCCTGCAGGCTGACCGCCACCGCCAGGCTGGACAGCACGCCCAGGAGCGGATCACCCCAGGCCATGGCCGCGGCCAGGGCCAGCATGACCAGGACCGCCGCCACCACCACCGCCAGAGCGGGTCGCTCCCGCGCGGGCCACACGGTCCAGCCCGTCACGCGGTCCTGGTGCGGCGCTTCCGCCGCCCGACCTTGTCGCATGAACTCGACCGGCGCCAACGTCATGTCGAAAAGGCTACCCGCCGGCACCCGGGGAATGAAGCCCCCCGCGCGTGGCGGCGGCGTCGCTGCGTCTAGCATGCACGCATGACCGCCGTGCCAGGCCTTGCTCCCCTCTCCTTCCGCGATTTCCGGCCCGAGGAGGCCTACGCGCGGCACCTGGACGACTCTGATCCGCTCTCGGCGTTCCGCGAGAATTTCGAGCTTCCCTGCGACGCTTCCGGCCGCGCGGTGACCTACCTGGTGGGCAACTCGCTGGGACCCATGCCGCGACGCGCCCGGGAACTGGTCATGCAGGAACTGGACGCCTGGGGTGGCATGGCCAGCGAAGCGAGATTCCGAGGCGAGCGGCCGTGGTACCGCTATCACGAGCTGGTTCGTGAGCCTCTGGCCCGCCTGGTCGGCGCGAAGCCGACCGAGGTGGTGGCCATGAACGGCCTCACCGTGAACCTGCACCTGATGCTGGCCAGCTTCTGGCGGCCTCAGGGTCGGCGCACGCGCATCCTGATGGAGGCCGGCGCCTTCCCCAGCGACACCTACGCCATCGAGAGCCATGTCCGTGTGCGCGGCATGGATCCATCGGTCGAGGTGGTGAAGGTCGCGCCCAAGCCCGGACAGGCGTGCTTCGACACCGAGGACTTCACCCGCGCCATCGAGGCTCAGGGTGACCGGCTGGCCCTGGTGCTGCTGGGGGGCCTGAACTACTTCACGGGCCAGGTGCTGGACATGCCGTCGATCACCGCGGCGGCGCACCGCGCGGGTGCCATGTGCGGCTTCGACCTGGCGCACGCCGTGGGCAACGCGCCGCTGCAGCTGCACCAGTGGGACTGCGACTTCGCGTGCTGGTGCAGCTACAAGTACCTCAACGCGGGCGCGGGCAGCGTGGCTGGGTGCTTCGTGCACGAGCGCTTCGCCGACGATCTCGACCGCCCTCGCTTCACGGGATGGTGGGGCAACGATCCGCAGGAACGGCTGCGCATGCTGGACACCTTCGTGCCGGTGACCGGCGCCGACGGATGGCAGCTGACCAATCCGCCCATCCTCTCCACGGCACCCCTGAAGGCCAGCCTGGAGATCTTCGACCAGGCCACCCTGCCGGCGCTGCGTCGCCGGAGCCTGGCGCTCACCGGCTATCTGGAGTTCATGCTCCGGCATGCCGCGCCGGCCGGCTGCTCGGTGATCACGCCCGCCGACACGGGCTCGCGCGGAGCGCAGCTTTCGATCCGGATTCCGGGCAACGCCCGGGCGGTGGCGAAGGCGCTGCACGAGCAGGGCTTCTGGTGCGACTTCCGCGAACCCGACGTGGTGCGGGCCAGCCCGGCTCCCCTGTTCAACCGCTTCGCCGAGGTGCACGCCTTCGCGACCACGCTGGGCCGGATCCTGAAGGGCTGACATGGCGCGGCTGAGCGTGATCATCATCTGCCGCGACGAGGCGCACCAGATCGCTCGATGCCTGGAGAGCGTCCGATTTGCCGACGAGATCGTGGTGCTGGATTCCGGCAGCACCGACGACACCGTGGCGATCGCCCGTCGCTTCACGCCCATGGTCTTCCAGCAGCCGTGGCTGGGCTTCGGTCCCCAGAAGAACGCGGCCATGCAGCACGCCACAGGTGACTGGATCCTTGCGGTCGACTGCGACGAGTGGGTCAGCCGAGAACTCGCTTCGTCCATCCGCCAGGCCATGGACGGCTCGCACGGCCACGCCGGCTTCCAACTTCGGCGGCGAAGCACCCTGCTCGGCCGTCCCGTGCGCCTGGGTGACTGGATGCGCGACCGCCCGCTTCGCCTCTTCCGCCGCGGCGCCGGGCGCTTCAGCGAGGATGCGGTGCACGAGCGCCTGGTGCTCCAGGGATCCACCGGTCTGCTGCCGGGAACGCTGCATCACCACCCGTTCCACTCGCTGCACGCCATGGTGGAGACCATGAACCGGTACTCGGATCTCTCGGCCGACATGCCGGGGCGGCGAGGGTCGCCACCGCCGGTGGCGTTGCTTCGCGCGATGGGTGCCTTCCTGCGCGGCTACCTGCTCAAGGGTGGCTTCCTCGACGGCGCCGCCGGTCTGCTGGTGGCCGTCGGCACGGCCGAGGGCACGTTCTGGCGCCATGTGAAGCGCTGGGCCGCGAGCCGCTCGCTGAAGCCCTGAACGCGTCAGCTGCCGAACGCCGGGCGACGGAATCCCAGATCCCGACTCACCTTCACCTTGCGTCCGCGGAGCGTGGCCTTGCGGAGCACCTGGATGATGTGGTCCGCCTCGTGGGCGGGAACCTCCACGAAGGAGGCCATCTCGTCGATCTCGATGCCGCCGAGCG
>CAIOTP010000143.1 GCA_903861235.1 uncultured bacterium
CCTGAAGCAGATCATTCCTCAGGTCAAGGTTCCGCTGGTGGCGGACGTGCACTTCCACTTCCAGCGGGCGCTCGAGGCCGTGGAGGCGGGCATCCACAAGATCCGCCTGAACCCCGGCAACATCAGCGACCGCGACCAGGTGAACAAGGTCATCGACGCCTGCAAGGAGCGCGGGATTCCCATCCGAATCGGCGTGAACGAGGGCAGCATCATCGAGCGCAAGGACAAGCAGCGCCGCGCCGAGGAGCTGGGCATGTACTTCCAGGGCCACAAGTCCGGCCACCTGCTGGCGCTCATGGTCGCCAAGCTCGAGGAGTACCTCGACATCTTCCACGCCCGCGGCTTCGAGGACATCGTGATCAGCGCCAAGAGCATGGACGCCCAGCTCTGCATCGACGCCTACACCGAGATCGCCAAGCGATTCCCCTACCCGCTGCACCTGGGCGTGACCCACGCGGGCCCCAAGTCGACCGGCACCATCCGCACCGCCGTCGCGCTCGGCACGCTGCTGGCCAACGGCATCGGCGACACGATCCGCATCAGCTACGCCAGCGACCACATCGACGAGGTCAAGGACGGCCTGGAGATCCTCTACTGCCTCGGCCTGCGCACGCGCAAGGGCGTGGAGCTGATCGCCTGCCCCACCTGCGGCCGCATCCAGGTCGACCTTTTCAGCCTGGTGAAGGAAGTGGAGCGCAAGCTCGACAAGGAGATCACGCTGCCGATCAAGGTGGCCGTCATGGGCTGCGTGGTGAACGGTCCAGGCGAGGCCGAGGGCGCCGACGTGGCGGTGTTCGCGGGCGACCGCCGCGGCATCATCTACGTGCAGGGCCAGCGCGTGGCCAACGTGCCCGAGGAGGAGATCCTTCCCCGACTGCTGGAGGAGTGCAAGGCGTTCGAGGCCAAGGTGAACCGTGGCGAGGCGAGGCTCGGCGAGAAGATCGTGGAGATCGTGCCGCCGGACCCCATCGGCGAACTCGGCTCGGGCGTGGACCGCATCCGCAAGGGGCTCGTCGAGAAGGTCACGGTGGGCGGCCAATGAGGCGTCGCGGCTTCACCCTGACCGAGATGCTGGTGGTCATCGCGGTCATCGGCATCCTGATGGCTCTTCTGCTCGGGGGCATCCAGCGCGCCCGCGCGGCGGGCCGATCCACCCAGCAGCTCAACGACATCCGGCAGATGCACATGGCCTGGTCGCTCTACGCGGGCCAGTCCAACGAATCCTGCCTGCCCGGCTTCATGAGCGGCGATGTGCAGCGCGCGTGGAAGCTCTCCTACAAGATGAAGCAGACCGTGGCGGCCGCCGGGACCGACAAGCTGGATCGTCAGGTCACGCAGACCTACCCGTGGCGGCTCATGCCGTTCCTCGACCACTCGGTGGAGGCCATGTTCGGCTACCGCGCGGGCGACGACGACGGCTCCGCCACCTTCGCTCTGGATGTGCCCCCCCTTCCACTGCCCACCGGTGCCACGCTGGACGCCTCCCTGCAGCCCCTGCTGGACAACCCGGCCCTCCTGGGCCGCACCATCGCCCTGCAGCCCGCGTTCGGCTACAACGCGTTCTACCTCGGAGGCTGGTGGACCATGGGCGGCGGCGCCGATCCGGTGCCCGAGGTGCAGTTCGGCCGGGTGCGTCCCCATCCCCCCGTGGCCAACGCCCTCCGCCTGGATCCCGCCAAGACGATCGACGTGGTCACCCGCAAGGTCGGCTCGGTCCGCCGGCCCGAGCAGATGGTGGCGTTCGTGGCCAGCACCTTCATGCCGGGCGCCGGAAGTTCCTTCGACGCGGGACGGAAGCCAGAGCCCTCCGCTCTGGGAGCCGCCTGGTGCCGCGCCCCGTTCATGGGCTCCACGGAGATCTGGGGCACGGGCCAGCTGGGTGGCGACAGCGTCTGGGTACGATCCACCGGAACGGCCCCGCTCATGCGATACGCCAACGACATCGCCTCCGTGCACGTGGACGGCAGCACCCAGAGCTCCACCGCCCGCCAGCTGCAGGACATGCGGAACTGGGTGAACCTTCCCGAGCTTCCCAACGCGCTCGCCGACGGAGCCGTGCACCTGGACCCCTGATGCGGCGAGGCTTCACCCTCACGGAGATGCTGGTGGCCATCGCGGTCATCGGCATCCTGATGGGGCTCATGCTCGCCGGCATCCAGAGGGCGCGTGCCGCGGGCCGGAACACGCAGCAGCTCAGCGACATCCGCCAACTGCACGTCGGCTGGACGCTCTACGCGGGCCAGTCGAACGAAGCGTGCCTCCCGGGCTTCATGGACGAGGGCGTCCAGAAGGCGTGGAAACTGGCCTATCGCATGCGGGCACGGCCCGAGGGCATCGCCACCGACCGCCTCGATCGTCGAGTGACGCAGACCTACCCCTGGCGGCTCATGCCCTTCGTGGACCACTCGCTGGAGACCATGCTGGGGTACCGCACCGGCGAGGACGACGGCTCGGCCTCCTTCGCGCTCGAGGTGAAGCCGCTGCTGCTCACCAGCGGCTATCG
>CAIOTP010000144.1 GCA_903861235.1 uncultured bacterium
CCCTCGGCCAGCGCGCCACCTGCCGCGCCTGCTGCGCACCAAGGCGATGCGCCGCCGCCGCTGCCGGCGGACGCCACCATCGACCCCGAACTGCTGCATGGGCTGCCGCTGGTGATCGCGCGGCCGCTGGAGGCGCTGCTGGGGGAGCGGGACTCGCACCGGATGGTGCACGCCGCCAAGCGAGTGGCCGACGTCTCTCTCCGGTTCCTGGGTCTGGTGATGCAGGCCGACTACCTGAGTCATCCTCGTTGGCAGGACGACTCGATCAACGACTTCATCGACAAGGAGATGATCCAGCCCAGCCTGGGCCACTGGCCCGAGCTGATCGCGCGACTCCTGAAGTCCGCGCGCCGCAACAAGGCGGAACTCTTCCTGCAGCAGCTTCCGGAAGCGTGGGCCGCCACCAACAATCGGCCATCCGTGCAGGTGGAGGGCGAGATCTTCGATCGCTTCGGCGACTCCCAGCCGTCCAGCGGCAAGGTCTCCGTGGTGGCGGCGCTGGTGAGCACTCGAAACGCCTTCGCTCATGAACGACGATCCCCCGGCGATCTGCGCGCCGCCGTGGACTTCCGCGACAACGCCTGCCGACTGGTCCGGGGCCTGAGCTGGCTTTCGTCCTACGAGCTCTTCCTGGCCGGTCCTGACTCCAGCATGCTGCTGCGTGGCCTGACTCCCACGGTCCGACCCGATGGACCGCGACGTCCCGGCGAGACCTCCTGTCTGGTGCTGCGTCGAGCTGCGGCTGGCGCTCCCTCGGGGATGGTGTCGCTGGATCTGGAGCTGCTGCCGCTCGGCGTCCCCGAGATCGCCATCCGCAAGGACGGCCGACCCAACGAGCCCGCGCTGTATTACGGGCTGGACCAGTCGTCGCAGACCATCTTCTTCACGCCCATCGGTTCGGACGAACGCGCGATCGAGAGCAAGCGCCTCTACGACGAGTACCGGCGGCTGCACGAGCTGAAGCGCTATCGACCGATCGGACTCGACGACCTCACGCCGGAGATCCTGCGTGACCGCATCCGGCAAGCCACGCTCCGCAGTCTGGAACAGTTGCGCACCTCCGGAAAGTTCAGGCCGGAACTGCATGTGGAACGCCACGGCTGCGAGCCGGTCCTGGAGCCATGGGCTCACTCACCCAAGCCGCTGCTGGGCATCGAGGCCCGGGCCGGCGCCGGGAAGACGGGGGTGCTGGCCACACTGGCCCGGAAGTGGCGTGAGGACGGCTCAGGCCCTCCGGTGCTGTTCGCGCTGGCGCGCGACTTCGACGCCTCCAGCCTTGATCAGGTGATCGGTCGGCTGCTGGTGCTGGACGAGAACGTCTATCTGGATCATGTCTGCAGTCATCTGGGCGGCCTGCTGGTTCTGATCGACGGCCTGAACGAGTGCCCCCCCGCCCACCGCGACGCGCTGCTGGCCAGCATCATGGCGACCGCGGAGCGCCGTCACGCCACCGGCACGGGGCCCCGGTTCGCAATCACCTGGCGCGACGACGACCGCGCCTGGATCGCCCCCAAGTTGAAGCGTCGCGAGCTATGGTGGACGCCGGTGGAATTCATCTCGGAAGTCCGGGGTTCGACCGCGCCGATGTCCGTGGCCGATACGGAATCCGGCGAAGCCCAGGACCGCTCCACCGCAAAGTCCGGCGGAGCCTCCATGTCCGCCAGTGCCTCGGGTGCCACGCGCAAGGGGATCTCGCCAACCTCGGACCGGGACCCCTGCTTCCGCCTGCGACCGCTCAGCGACACGGAACTGGAAGCCATCTGGCGCCGCTACAGCGACGCTCCGGGCGACGGGAAGGCGCGCTGCAGTCCAAGGTTCAGTTTCTCCGAGTTGCGTGCCCGAAGCGCCGAACTGGCCGCGGAACTGCGC
>CAIOTP010000145.1 GCA_903861235.1 uncultured bacterium
CCGCTGGTCGAGATCGGCGGCCGGCCGATGCTGTGGCACATCATGAAGCTGTACTCGCAGCACGGCATCCACGACTTCGTGATCTGCCTCGGCTACCGCGGCTACCTGATCAAGGAGTACTTCGCGAACTACTTCCTGCACTCCTCGGACGTCACCTTCGACCTGGAGCACAACCGCATGGAGGTGCACCAGCGCTTCGCGGAGCCCTGGCGGGTCACGCTGGTCGACACGGGCGAGCACACCATGACCGGAGGTCGGCTTCGGCGGGTGGCACCCTATGTGGAGCGCGAGGAGGCCTTCTGCTTCACCTACGGCGACGGGGTGGCGGACATCCACGTTGGCAAGCTGGTGGAGTTCCACCGTTCGCACGGGCGGCACGCCACGCTCACCGCCACACGGGCACCGGCCCGCTTCGGCGCCATCGAGGTGAACGCCTCGGCGGCCGTGACCGCGTTCCGCGAGAAGCCCGTCGGCGAAGGCTCGCTGGTGAACGGCGGATTCTTCGTGCTCTCGCCCAGGGTGCTGGCGCTGCTTCCGGGTGACGAGACGATCTGGGAGCGTGAACCGCTGGAGCGCCTGGCCTCCGACGACCAGCTGCGCGCCTATCGGCACGAAGGCTTCTGGCAGCCCATGGACACGCTGCGCGACCGGCAGATGCTCGAGGAGCTCTGGCAGTCGGGCAAGGCGCCGTGGAAGGCGTGGTGATGGATCCTTCGTTCTGGAAGGGTCGGCGCGTCTTCCTGACGGGGCACACCGGCTTCAAGGGCGGCTGGCTCGCGCTCTGGCTGCAGCATCTGGGTGCCCAGGTCACCGGCTTCTCGCTCGAGCCGCCGACCCGGCCGAGCCTGTTCGAGGTGGCCCTGGTGGGCCGCGGCATGCGATCGCTGCAGGGTGACATCCGGGACGCGGATGCGCTGACCCAGGCCATGAAGTCGGCGCAGCCCGAGGTGGTCATGCACCTGGCCGCTCAGGCGCTGGTGCGGCCCTCGTACCAGGATCCGCACGGCACCTACACCACCAACGTGATCGGCACGCTGAATGTGCTGCTGGCCGCCAGACAGGCGGCCTCGCTGCGTGCCATGGTGGTCGTGACCACGGACAAGTGCTACGAGAACCGGGAGTGGGAGCGCGGCTACCGCGAAGAGGACCCCATGGGTGGGCACGATCCCTACAGCAGCAGCAAGGGCTGTGCGGAGCTGCTCACGGCATCCATGCGGGCCTCGTACTTCCCGCCGGCGGAACATGCGCGCCACGGCGTGGCGGTGGCCTCCGCGCGGGCGGGCAACGTGATCGGCGGTGGCGACTGGGCCGTGGATCGGCTGGTGCCCGACATCCTTCGCGGCGTGCAGGCCACCGGCGTGGCCGAGCTCCGCCACCCCTCGGCCATCCGGCCCTGGCAGCATGTGCTGGATCCGCTTGCGGGCTACCTGATTCTTGCGGAGCGGCTGCACGCCCAGGGACCCGCGTTCGGCGAGGCGTGGAACTTCGGGCCCGAGGAGGCCGACGCGTGGTCCGTGCGTCAGGTGGCCGACCGTGTGGTGTCCGCGTGGGGCGACGGGGCCGGATGCCGCGAGTCGGGTGGCGGCGGCCCGCACGAGGCGCACTGGCTCAAGCTGGACGCCTCGAAGGCGCGCCAGCGTCTGGGATGGCGACCGCGCTGGGACGTGGGGCAGGCCATCGACCGCACCGTGGCGTGGGCCCGCGCTCATGCCCGTGGCGGCGACATGCGCAAGTTCACCCTGGAGCAGATCGTGGAGTACGGCACGTGCATGTGAGTCCCTCGGAGATCGGTTCGTCGGGTCGCAAGGACGAGCTCCGCCGCCGCATCGCGGAGCTGGTGGAGCAGTACGCCGCGATCGAGTTCGCGGATCGCGGCTTCATCCCGGGGCAGACGCCGGTCCCGCCTGCGGGCAAGCTCATCGGGGCGGCCGAGCTTCGCAACATGGTCGAGGCCTCGCTCGACGGATGGCTGACCACCGGCCGCTTCAACGCCGAGTTCGAGCGGCGGCTGGCGCGGCATCTGGGCGTGCGTCACGCCATCACCGTGAACTCGGGCTCCTCGGCGAACCTGGTGGCCTTCTCCACCCTCACCTCGCCACGGCTCGGGGAGCGTGCCATCCGTCCCGGGGACGAGGTGATCGCGGTGGCCGCGGGCTTTCCCACCACCGTGAATCCGATCCTGCAGTGCGGCGCCGTGCCCGTGTTCGTGGATGTGCAGCTGCCCACCTACAACGTGGATCCGGAGCGCCTGCGCGACGCGATCACGCCGCGCACGCGGGCGATCATGCTGGCGCACACGCTGGGCAATCCGTACGAGCTGGATGCGGTCATGGAACTGGTCCGGCGACACGATCTCTGGCTGGTGGAGGACTGCTGCGACGCGCTCGGCTCGACCTACAAGGGCCGAAAGGTCGGCACCTTCGGTCATCTGGCCTCGCTCAGCTTCTATCCCGCGCACCACATCACCATGGGCGAAGGCGGCGCCGTCTTCACGGAGGAACCCAGGTTCAAGCGGATCGCCGAGTCCTTCCGTGACTGGGGGCGCGACTGCTGGTGCGACCCGGGCAAGGACAACACCTGCGGCAAGCG
>CAIOTP010000146.1 GCA_903861235.1 uncultured bacterium
GGCCATGCGGGACCGCATGCACCAGCTCATCGGCGTGCTGCAGCTCATCAACCCGCGCGACACCGGCGCGCATCACAGCCGCGAGTTCACCGAGGACGACCAGAAGCTCGCCCGCCACTTCGCCATGCTGGCGGCCGACCAGCTGGACCGCGTGCGTTCCTACCGCGAGGCCATCCTGCGGATGGTGCGGCTGTCCGAGCTCAACGATCCCAAGGAGACCGGCGCCCATGTGCGGCGGGTGGCCGAGGTTTCGGCCATCATCTACGAGGCGTGGGCCCGCCGACACGGGGCGAGCGAGCACGAGATCGATCGTCAGCTCGACCTGCTCCGGCCCGCGGCCATGCTGCACGACCTGGGCAAGGTCGGCATTCCCGACGCCATCCTGAAGAAGCCCGGTCCCCTGAACGAGGAGGAGCGGGGAGTGATGCAGAGTCACCCGATCTTCGGGGTGAGCATCTTCCGCGACCTTCGTGATCCGCTCGATCTGGCCACGCTCGAGGTCATCCTCTACCACCAGACCAAGTGGGACGGCACGGGCTATCCGGATCATCAGGCCATCCGGAGCGAACTGGTGCGTCTGGGATGGAAGCCTGAGAAGGTCCCCGAGCCCAAGGGTGACCGGATTCCCATCTTCGGGCGGGTGGTCACCCTGGCCGACGTGTTCGACGCCCTCATGTCCCGGCGTGCCTACAAGGAGGCATGGGACCACGAGCGGGTCCGCCAGGAGCTGGCCAAGTCGGCCGGAACGCACTTCGATCCGGAGCTGGTGGAGATCCTGCTGGAGCGCTTCGACAAGGCGTGCAACGCGCACGCCATGTTCGAGGAGTGAACCTCGGGTAGCCTGCAGCCCCGGTGGGATTCTCCGAGGAAATCATCGGCAAGGACCGCTGCCCCACGCCCGTGGCGGCCATGGCCTCCGTGTGGCTCGCTCTGCTCGTCGGGGCCGGCGCCAACGCCGCGTGGCTCTTCCACACCCTCATGAAGGCGGATGTCCAGTTCCGAGGAGCCGGCGCCTCCACGGTCGACGCGGCGGAGACCGGTCGCATCCTGGCCGGCGTGCTGGCCCAGCCGGCTTTCCTGGTGGTCTTCGGCTTCGGCCTTCTGGCGGGACCTCTCTGTGCCTGGATGCTGGTCCGGCAGTCCAAGGAGCTTTCCGCCATGGCGGCGCACCTGCGCCTGGCGGCGATCCTGCTGCTGCTGGCCGGCCTGGCGGGCGTGCCGCAGCTGCTCCTTGCGCGAAGGATCGCCGCGCAGGCGGTGGATCGGACCGAGGCGATGGTCTCGGGCGACACCGCAGGTGCGGATCAGGCGCGCACGCGCCTGGACAGGCTGCACGGCTGGAGCGAGCGTGTCTATGCAGGGCAGGCCATCGCCGTCACGCTGGGCATGGCCGTCATGCTGAAGCCGGCGTCGCGGCGGGACCTCGGCGCGGGTCGCTGAGTCCGCGGTTTCCCCGGCGGCTAACCTTGTGGCCCCCACGGAGGAACCCATGCGCATCGCCCTCACCCCTGGAGACGGCATCGGACCCGAGATCATGCAGGCCACCCTGCACCTGCTGCAGGCCGCCGGCGCCAGCGCGGCCATGGAGTTCGTGCCGGTGGAGATGGGCAAGGCATGCTTCGACCGCGGGCTCACGCGCGGCATGACCGACGAGGCGATCGCCACGGTGGAGCAGTGCGGCCTGCTGCTGAAGGGCCCCATGGAGACGCCCAAGGGTGGCGGTGGCAAGTCGATCAACGTGACCGCGCGGAAGATGTGGAACGCCTTCGCCAACCTTCGGCACTTCCGCACGCTGCCGGGCGTGATGACGCCGTACAGCCGAAGCGGCGTGAGCGTGGACTTCTTCATCGTGCGGGAGAACATCGAGGACACCTACGGCGGCATCGAGCACCGTCTGAGCAACGACGTGGTCCAGTGCAAGCGCCTCATCAGCGCTCCGGGCAGCGACGCCGTGCACCGCTTCGCCTTCGAGACCGCGCGCCGGCTGGGCATCCGGAAGGTGCACTGCGGCCACAAGGCCAACATCATGAAGATGACCGACGGGCTGTTCCTGGAGCGGTTCAAGGCCGTGGCCGCGGACTATCCCGAGATCGAGACCGCCGACGTGATCGTGGATGCGCTTTGCATGAACCTGGTCATGAAGCCGCAGCAGTACCGCATGATCGTGCTGCCCAACCTGCAGGGCGACATCGTGAGCGACCTGGCCGCCGGCCTGGTGGGCGGGCTGGGCTTCGCTCCCAGCGGGAACATCGGCAACCACATCAGCATCTTCGAGGCGGTGCACGGCACGGCGCCGGACATCGCGGGCCGCGGCATCGCCAACCCTTGCTCGCTCATCCTGAGCTCGCTCATGATGCTGCGTCATGTCGGGCTCCTGGGCTCCGCGGCGCGCCTCGAGAATGCGCTGCTGTCCAGCCTGGAGCAGGGTGTGCGCACCGGCGACTTCGGCGACGCCGCCAAGCCGGCCCTGGGAACCATGGACTTCGTGCGGGAGGTGGCCAAGCGGCTGGGCCAGAAGCCCGCCACCACGCCGGCCGTGCCGGACGCCGATGACCGGATCACCTTCAAGCCGCCCGTGAAGCCGTTCAGCGCCGCGGCGGTCCACACCTTCGGGCCGGGCACCACCGAGGTGGTGGGCGCCGACCTGTACGTGGACGCCGCCGAGGGATGTCAGGCGATCGCGGCCAGCCTGCAGGCGTTGGCGCAGGGCACGCCCTTCCGTCTGAAGCTGATCAGCAATCGCGGCACGCAGGTGTGGCCCACGGGCAGCGTGTACACCGACTGCGTGGACTACTGGCGAGCCCGCTTCGAGCGGGTGGAGGGCGCGAGGGTGACGCAGCCGCAGACCATCGACCTGCTGCAGCGCGTGGCGGCCCGGTACACCGTGTGCAGCTACGAACTGCTGCGGACCTTCGACGGCAAGCCGGGCTTCAGCATGGCCCAGGGGCAGTAGCCTCGCGGGCATGAGGAGGCTGATCCGCCACCTGGTGGAGCACACCCAGCGGAGCTGGACGGCCCGCTGCCTGACCTGCGGCCTGAAGTTCCCGTTGCCGGGCATCCGTTACAGGGCGGCGGGAAGACCGGTGCTTCTGAGACCATGCCCCCGATGCGAGCGATGGAGGTGCTGTCGCGTGGAGCCGGTGGAGCCGGGGTCATGAATCCCGGATGCGGCGTGCAGAGCACGCGGCATGCTCGATCCGCCGCAGGCCGAGCGAGGCAGACCGACTCCAAAGCGAAGAACCGGAAGGCGAAGCCTTCCGGTTCTGAGCGGAGGAGTCGGGCTGACAGGATTTGAACCTGCGACCTTTTGACCCCC
>CAIOTP010000147.1 GCA_903861235.1 uncultured bacterium
CCCGTGGTGGAGGAGATCGCCTTCCGAGGCCTGCTGTACGGTCATGTGCGGCAGGTCACGCCGCGTTGGCCGCGGTGGCTCTCGATGTCCGCGGCCATGCTGGTGAGCGCCTCCATCTTCGCGGCCATCCACCCGCAGGGGCTTCTGGCCATGCCGGCGCTGGCGGGCATCTCCCTGGGCTTCTGCATCACGCGTGAATGGTCAGGCAGCGTGCTTCCGGGCATGGTGGCCCACGGCTTTCACAACGGCCTGCTGCTGGCTCTGAACCTGCTGCTTCAGCCGTGAGCGACGACCGGGG
This sequence comes from uncultured bacterium, assembly GCA_903861235.1. Classification (GTDB taxonomy): domain Bacteria; phylum Planctomycetota; class Phycisphaerae; order Phycisphaerales; family SM1A02; genus SYAC01. The sequence goes on from CAIOTP010000147.1 coordinate 299, forward strand.
TTCGCGTACCTTCCTCCCCGTGAGGAATCTCCAGGTCTCCGTGATCCTGCTGGTGGCGGTGGTGCTGGCCTCGTGCGCTGCGCCGCCGTCTCGCGTGCAGAGCCAGGCCGCGCGGAATCGAGAGCAGCTGCTGAGCGAGCTGCTCGACGTGGTCGACGCCTTCAGCTCCCGGCTGGACCAGGCCTACCTGAGCGAGGCGGTGCGGAACGGCTCGCCTCGGAGCCTGGCGCGACTGGCCGTGATGCGCAACGGCGCCACCGCCAACGCGCGCGCCATGGTGCTCGGGGAGGACCCGGGCCGCGGACTGGTGGACCTGTACATCTGGAGCCGGGTGGCCGACGCCGCCTGCCGGAGCCGGGCCCGCATCTATCCCAACGAGTTCACCGACATCTGCGACGGCACCTACGGGGTGCTCGTGACGCGCACCAGCGAGCTGGCCGAGCGGTGGATGCCCAAGGATCGGCGGGCCCGCATCGACGCGGCGGTGAACGGCTTCCTGCAGAAGCATCCCGACCTGCTCTCGGCGGGGCTCTTCCGGCTGATCGACCTGGAGGACCGCACGGGCATCGACCTGGGCGCGGACGATCCGGTGGAGGACAGCATGTTCGCCTCGGTCACCGAGGCCACGCGCGAACTCGAGGCCACGCGCATCACGGCGCAGCAGATGCTCTGGATGCTCAGTCGCATGCCCACCTCCGTGGGATGGGAGGTGCAGGGGCAGGTCGACCTCACGCTGACCAGCGATCAGGTCACCGGCGGTCTGCAGTCGCTGGACCAGCTGGTGCAGCGACTCGAAGCCGTGCAGTCGCGCATGGACGGGCTCTCGAAGTCGGTCGACGGTCTGGGTTCGGCCACCGGGTCGTTGGCGGAGGACTTCTCCGGTCAGGGACGGTTCGAGGGTCTGGTGCGTCGCACGCTTCTTGTGCTGGGCGGGGTGCTGGTGGTGGTGGTCGCTGCCGCCACGGCGGGTGCGTTGCTGGTGGTGCGCCGGTGGCGTGAGCCCCGGCGCGGCAAGTCACCGCGGGCTTGAGCCGACCTGAAGCACCTGGACGCGGCCGTCGCCGAGGCGCACGGTGGCGGCGAGCACACCTGGCGAGAGGCCGGTGATGTCTGCGCCGCGATCGGCCACGCGAACGGACCCCAGTTCCTTCCGCAGCGGGACATCCCACAGCTGAAGAAGGCCGTCCCTTCGGGTGCACGCCAGGGTGAGTCCGGTGGTGTCGAACGCGATCAGGCCTGTCGCGTCCTCGGCGGCCTTCCAGGTGCCCAGCATGCCGCCGGTCTCCAGACTCCAGAGCCGGATGTCGCCGCGGGCGTCGAGCGCGGCGATCGATCGGCCATCCGGCGCAAAGGCCAGGCTGCGGGGCGATTCCGCGCGTCCTTCAAGTCGCATGGGCTCGCCCGAAGCGGCCAGGGTCCACACGCGGACCGAGCCGTCCGAACCTCCTGCCGCCAGCCGCGAGCCGTCCGGCGCGAAGGCCAGAGCCTGCGCGGCCGAGGGCAGTCCGGCGAGCGAGAGCAGGGCCTGGCCCCGCTCGACATCCAGCACCTCGATCCGTCCCGCTGCGGATCCTGCCGCGATGCGGGTGCCGGTCGGGTCCAAGGCCAGGGCCGAGAGGCTGGGCACGCGGAGGTCCGAACGCCGACCCGCGGGGTCGAAGAGGGCGATCGGTCCTTCACCACCGGCGAGCAGGAGGCGTCCGTCGCGCGCGACGGCCGTGAAGCGACCGAGTCCCGCGGGCTCCTGGATCTCGCGGGGCGGGCGGGCGCCGGTGTCGTGCACGCGGACCACGCCGTCGGACCCGGCTGCGGCGATCATCTTCGGGCCGACCGCCACCGAGGTGGCGGGCATGGGGGCCCCAGGCATGACTCGCGTCTCGCCGTGGGCCAGGATGGTGATCACGCCACGGTCCGAGGCCACCTGCATCGACGAGCCCGGTCCGCTCCACGCGACGTCATGCGGCGTGGAGCCCAGTCGAATCGGAGCCTCGGCGGTCTGGTCGAGCGTGCGCCACCGCTGCACGGTTCCATCGTCGCTGGTCACCGCCAGCAGCGTGCCGTCGGGTGAGAAGGCGGCACCGGTGGGGGTGCCCGTCGTTTCCAGACGGTCACCCTGGGGAAGTCCGCGACGCGTCTCCCAGAACTGCACGCGACGATCCCCGGTGCAGGTCGCCATCATGCGGCCGTCGGGCGAGCAGGCGATCGCGACCACCGGGGACCGCAGGTCGGGCAGCTCCACGGTGGTGGTGTGGGTGAGCCCGTCCCAGAGGCGAACGCGGCCATCGACGGATCCCGTGACCATCTCGCGGCCCGCGGGCAGGAACGCCACGGCGCGAATGGCGGCGGCATGCCCGCGAAGCTCGCCCAGTTTCACGCCGCTGGGGAGGTCCAGCAGCTCAACCACGCCATCGGCGCCACCCACGGCCAGTGTCCGGGCGTCGTCCGAGATCGCCA
>CAIOTP010000148.1 GCA_903861235.1 uncultured bacterium
CGCCGCGGCACCGGCCGGCTTCGTGCCGGCCTGGTCCGGTGCCTTCATGGCCCACTCGATCCCGCCGCGCACGTGCTCCAGGAACAGCGGCTCCCTGAAGCTCTCCGAGGTGTGGCCGCCGGCCGTGTACCACGCCCGGCCGCCGTCGAACTCGTGGCACCATGCGATCGGGTGGTCCGCGCCCATCGGCGCCTTCTCGGGGTCGTAGCTCTTCTCGTCCAGCGTGGCCAGCACGTGCACGCCGGCACGCGGGTTCTGCCGGAACGCATACCACTCGTCGAACCGCTTCCACTCCGCGGGCAGCATGCGCGTCGAACGGTGCTCGCGGTCCTCGACCCGCACCGTCGCGTCCTGGTTGCGCGGGTGGCCAAGGAACCAGGCGCCCGCAAGGCGCCCGTACCACGGCCAGTCGTACTCGGTGTCGGTCGCCGCATGGATGCCCACCCATGCACCGCCGCCGCGGATGTAGCCCTCGAACGCGGACTGCTGCGCGCCGTCGAGCACGTCGCCCGTGGTCGACAGGAACACCACGGCGCCGTAGCGCCTCAGGTTGTCGGGGGTGAACGCCGCGGCGTCCTCGGTGGCGTCGAGGTCCCAGCGTCCCTCGGCCATCGCGCGCAGCGCCGCGATGCCGTCCGGGATCGACTTGTGCCGAAACCCGGCCGTCTTGCTGAACACGAGCACGCGCGGCCGGGCCGCGCCGTCCACTGCCGCGCCATGCGCCATGACCGCGCCGCCGGCCGCGAGCGCCAGCGCCGCGACCAGCGCCATCGCCAGCGCGGCCACCGAGCGGACGGATCCCTGCACCACGCTGCGCGAAGCCTGCATCCGGACCATGCTAGCGATCGCGATGGGGCCACCTGCGGACGGCTACACTCGCGGCATGGCCGAAGAATCGAAGCCGAAGGACCCCACGCCGCCGCCCGGAGACCCGCGCTGGAACGAGGTGGTCGACCGCCGCACCGGCCTCGACCGCCGCAACATCGAGGGCACGACGAGCCCGACCAACCTCGAGCGCCGCCGTGGTCCGGGCCGCCGCCTGACGGACTTCGTCAAGACCGCCGAGGAAGGCGAGATGAACAGGGAGCAGTACCTGTTCCTCATGGCCATCGACGCCTTCAAGCGCGTCAACCACAAGACCTTCCCGTCGTGGACCGACGTGCTCGAGATCATCCGGAAGCTCGGCTACCGCAAGACCATGCCGACCGAGCTGAACCTGGGCCCGCGCGCCGCTGACTGGACCGAGAAGCCCGACGCCCCGAGCAACGTGCACAAGCTGGCCGAGCGGCGCGACGAGTGACCGCGGCCCGCGCCCGCCCGAAAGCGAACGACGCGCGCCGCCTGGCGCGCGTCGTTCGTTCGGGATCCAGTCGCACGGGCGCGTTTGCGCGGCTCCGACCGCCGCCGCGCGCCGTCACTTCCGGTTCTTGAAGAAGTCCGCGTTGATCTGGATGTACTGCTTCCACTCCGCCGGGAGGTCTTCCTGCGGGTAGATGGCGTGCACGGGGCACTCGTCCACGCACAGCCCGCAGTCGATGCAGGTGTCCGGGTCGATGTACAGCTGGGTGGCCTCGGCGAAGGTGCCTTCACCCTTGGTGGGGTGAATGCAGTCGACGGGGCAGACCTCCACGCAGGAGGCGTCCTTGGTTCCGATGCAGGGTTCGGCGATGACGTGGGCCATGGCGGTGATTCCTTGAAGGCCGGAATGCTACCGATGGCGACCGAGACCCTCCACCCCCAAAAACCATCGGAGCCGGCACATTGGCCGGCTCCGATGGGACTGTTCGATACGACTGCTGGCGTCAGCGCGACTTCTTCTTCGACGCCTTCTTCTTCGCAGCCTTCTTCTTCTTGGCCATTGGAGTGGCTCCTCTGTTGCGTTACGCGGGTGTCGGAGTGTGGAGTCGCCGCGTAACGGAACGCGACTCCATCGGTACTTGTACCTTTATCGGCACGACTTGTGAAGGGGCTTGACCAAAAACTTTCTCAAACGGCCTCGGACGCCTCCGGCGAGCGCTCGGTTGGTGCGGCGGCGCCGATCCGGGTGGCGCTCTTCGGGGCGCGTGGACGCATGGGAACGAAGCTTGTCGAGGCGCTTGCGGAAGACCGTGCATGCTCCCTGGTGGCATCGATCGACCGTGACGATCCCTTGCCCGCGGCGGCGGACGTGGTGATCGATTTCTCCTCTCCGGAGGGCTCGAAACGGGCTTTGGAGGCCGCCAAGGCCGTTTCAGCGGCCCTGCTGGTGGGGACCACCGGCCTGGACGACGGCTTCAGGAGGGCGCTCGAGGACGCCGCGAAGCGCATGCCGATCCTGGTGGCGAGCAACACCTCGCTGGGGGTGGCGGTCATGCACCGGATGGTCGCCATGGCCGTGCGCGGTCTGGGGTCCGGGTGGCGCGTGCAGCTGGAGGAGATCCACCACGCCCGCAAGGTGGACGCGCCCTCGGGAACAGCCCTGGCGCTGGCGAGCACGGTGGAGGGTGCGGGTGGCGCCCTGTCCCGGGATCGCATCGTCTCCATCCGCCAAGGCGAGGTGGTCGGCACCCACCGCATCGAGTTCACCAGCCCGGTGGAAAGACTGGTTCTGGTACACGAGGCCCTGGATCGCGCGCTGTTCGCGCGCGGAGCCGTGGTGCTGGCGCGTTGGCTGCATCGACAGCCCCCAGGCATGCACTCGGTGCAGGCATGGCTGCAGGAACGACTTGACGAAGGGACACGGTCATGACGAGCGGAATCACGGTGGAACGCCTCTCCAGCGGCCTGATCGTCGCGGTGGAGCCGCTGCCAGGCATGGCCACCGCCAGCCTGTGCTGGCTGGTGCCCTGCGGGACCGCCGGCGATCCCGAAGGTGCCGCAGGCGAAGGTGAAAGCACGCTTCTCTCCGAGCTGATCCTGCGTGGCGCGGGCGACCGGCCCAGCCGCGCATGGAACGACGCCCTGGATGCGCTGGGGTGCGAGCGCCGCACCACCGCCAATCCCTTCCACACCCTCATGACGGCCACGGCGCTCGGTTCACGGCTTCCCGAAGCGTTGCCTCTGCTCATGGACGCTCTGCTGCGACCGCGTCTGGACGAGGAGCACCTGGAGCCCGTGCAGCGGCTGGCGCTGCAGTCGCTGGAGGGACTGACGGACGAGCCGCAGCATCTGGTCATGCTCCGACTGGCGCATCGCTTCCTGCCCTCGCCCTACAACCGCACCGGCTATGGACACGCACAAGGCATCCGATCGCTGACCATGGAAGGCCTGCGGCAGGCCTGGCGTCGCCGCGCCGTGCCGGGCGGCAGCATCCTGGCGTTCGCGGGTGCGGTGGATGCCTCCGTGATCGTGCCGCTCATGGACCAGCTGACCCAGGACTGGCAGGGCCGCACGCACGAGCCACCCCTGGAACGGGCGGCGCTCGGTGGCTCGGACCACCTCACGCTGCCCTCCTCGCAGACGCACCTGGCTCTGGCCCTGCCCGCGCCGGTGGAGGCCGACCCGGACGCCTTGGCGCTGAAGCTGGCCGCCATGGTGCTGGGCGGAGAATCGAGCAGCCGTCTCTTCACCGAGGTCCGCGAGAAGCGAGGCCTCTGCTACAGCGTGGGCGGAAGCGTGTCGCTGGGCCGGGACCGCGGCATGCTGCAGATCTACGCCGGAAGCACGCCGCAACGTGCGGCACAGACGCTGGCCTGCATCCGGGGAGAGCTGGAGCGCTTCAGCGCGGGCATCACTCCGGAGGAATTCGAGCGGGCTCGGACCGGCCTCAAGTCCCGACTGGTCATGCAGGGCGAGAGTGCAGCCGCCCGCGCCAGCACCGTGGCGGGCGACCTGTTCCGCCTGGGCAAGGCCCGCACGCTGGCGGACCTGGCTCGGCAGGTGGATGCCCTGGACACCGGACGGGTGAACGCCGCCATTCGCGGACAGTGGGGTCAGGGCTGGCTGGACCAGCTCACGCTGGCCACCATCGGGCCCGCTCCCCTGGAGCCGGCCCGCTAGACTTCGCGGCTCATGGCTCTCGAGACGTCCGTCCTGGCCCCTGGCACCCGCATCCGCGTCACTCAGCAGATGCCTCAGACGCACACCGTCTGGTCCACCGCCCTCGAGGGCACGGTGGTGCGGTGGCGTCAGGCCCGCACGGGCAGCTGGTACGCCCACGGACGGGACGACAAGCTGTGGCTGGACCGGCTCGAACTTCGCCGCCCGGACGGCGAGATGGTCACCTTGAATCTGGACCAGTACAGCCTGATCGAGACGCTCGACTGAACCGGCCTGCCGGCGTCCACCGAAAATTCAGCGAGGGGCGGGCGCCGTGGGCGCGGGCTTGGCCACCGGCGCCGGCTTGGCGGGAGCCATGGGCTTCGTGGGTGCGGCGGGCGATCCCTGCGCGTTCACCTGCTGGTTGAGCTGCTGAAGCTGCTGCTCGATCCGCTCCAGGCGATCCACGATCGGCGCCAGTTCGCGCGGAGCGGGATCGCTGTCGGCGTCCTGACCCAGTCCAGGCCTGTTGAAGGACCCGGCATGGATCGGGCGGACCATGTGCTCGGCCTTCCACGCGTCCGCGGACAGGGTGACCGTCTTGGACACGGGGCCGCGGCGCACCGTCAGCGTGATGGTGTCGCCGGGCTTCATCTTGCGAAGGCGCGCACGGATGTTGTGCGGGCTGGCGTCCTCGGAGCCGTCCACGGCGATCACGACATCGTGGTCCTGCAGCCCGGCCTTGTCGGCGGGAAGGCCGGGAATCACGTCGACCAGCAGCGAGGTGCGAGCCGGATTGATGCCCAGATGGCTGACCAGCGAGGGACCCGGCTGCTCCATGGTCACACCGAGCATGACGGGTGGCGGCGTGAGCACGCGGCCCTGCTGGTCGACATAGGTGCCGTCCGCGCGAGGAGAAAGATGCGGTGGCAGCGTGGGCATGCCGACCTGCGTGGCGGGTGCGGTGGGCGAAGCGGGCACGTTGGGCGCGGCGGTGGCGGAGCGGTTGGCCGGCGGGTTGCTGGCGCACGCACCTGCCAGGAGCACGAGGGCGGACGCGGTCACACGGAGCGTGTCGAATCGCATGCGCGAATGCTAACCCACCGATGGGGTCACGGCAGCGATATCCTCGCCGCGTGTTTCGCGTCCTCGCCCTGTGCGCCCTGACGGCCGTGCTCTCCTGGGCTTGCGCTCCGGCGCAGCGTCAGGCCTCGCCCGAGGGTCCGGGAGAACCCGCCTCGGTGCCGGGCGGATGGCCGTTCACCCCGTCCGAGGTCCGGCTGCATCCCCTGAGCCGCCTGACGAGGGTGCCCGATGGACTGCGCCTGGAGGCGCTGGTGGAGTGTCGGGACCGTGACGGCGATCCGATCCGCACCGTGGGCATGCTGTGGGTGCAGGCCGCCACGGGGGACGACCTGCGAGCCGTGGAGGCCGACCTCTCCTCCATGGAAACCAACAATGCCATCTGGGACGACGTGCTTCGCGTGTACCGGCTGCGGGTGGAGCTCCCCGCAAGCGCGTGCGCCGAGGGCCGTCGCCTGCCCGTCGAGGTCCGCCTCCGGATGCCCGAGGAGCGGGTCGTCCAGGCGAAGGCCGAAGTGGTGTGCCCTTGAGGCTCACGGGTGCCGCCTGGCGCTCGGATCTGATGCTGCTGGTGGCCTCGGCCATCTGGGGCGCCGCTTTCGTGGCCCAGCGGGACGCGGCGGCGCAGCTCGGCGCCATGGAGATCGCGGCACTGCGTTTCCTGGCCGGCGGCGTGCTGCTGCTGCCGATCGTGGCGATCCGGCGGACCTCGGTTCGGGCGACCTCGCCCCCGCGGGTGGTGCTGCTGGGCGGAACGATCGCCGGGGTGCTCATGCTGGTGGCGTTCGTGCTGCAGCAGACCGGGATCGAACGCGGTTCCACCGCGAGCAGCGCGGGGTTCATCACCGGGCTCTACGTGGTCTTCGTGCCCATGCTTGGACTGCTCTGGGGAGTGCGCACGCACGCGGCCGTGTGGGTGGGTGCCGTCATGGCTGCCGCGGGCCTGTACCTGTTGAGCGTGGATGCCTCGCTTCGCATGTCCGAAGGTGACCTGCTGGTCCTGGCCTGCGCCGTGGCATGGGCCGTCCATGTGCTGGTGATCGGCCGCTTCTCGCCACGGTGCGATCCGATCGAGCTGGCGGCGATGCAGTTCCTGGTGACCGGCGGGATTGCGCTGGTGCTGCTGCCGAGATGGCCTGCGGCCGGGGCGATCGAGCAGGTGATCTGGCCCATGCTCTATCTGGGGCCGGTGGCGGTGGGCGTGGCCTTCACGCTGCAGGTGGTCGGGCAGCGCACGGCACCACCGGCGCATGCCGCGGTGATCCTGAGCATGGAAGGGCTCTTCGCGGCACTCTTTGGAGCGCTGCTGGGACAGGAGCGGCTGGCCTGGATGCAGTACGGCGGGTGCGGGCTGATGCTGGCGGGGATCCTGGTGGCCCAGTGGCCCGAACTCGCCGGTCGGCGAGCCGGACCGGTGCCCGAAACCCCCGTTCCCCCCGGATAACCCGCGGATGCCGGCGGCCGATGGAACTTCGGCCCGGGGCATGGGTTGAGCCGATGAAACTGCTAGAATCTCCGCCCTGCCTTGGGGATTGGTGTAACGGTAGCACAACTGACTCTGACTCAGTTAGTCCTAGTTCGAATCTAGGATCCCCAGTTCGAAGGCTCGAAGCGACGCCCCGGCCACCTCCGGGGCGTCGTCGATTTTCGGGGTGGCCTCTAGCATCGCGCCGTGCGCGTGGTGAGCCTGCTTCCTTCGGCGACCGAGATTCTCTGCCAGATCGGCGGCGCGGGGTTGCTCGTGGGCCGGAGCCATGAGTGCGACTTCCCTGCCGAGGTGACCGACCGACCGGTGCTGACCAGCCAGGTCACGCACGGCGGATCAAGCGCCGAGATCGACCGACAGGTCCGCGAGGCTCTGAAGGACGGAAGCGGCGGCGCCAGTCTGTACCGCCTGGACGAGCAGGCTCTGAAGTGCCTGAAGCCCGACGTGATCCTGACGCAGGATCTGTGCGAGGTCTGCTCGATCGACCTGCGCACGGTGCAGCGCGTGGCCTCGGAAATGCCCACGCCCCCTCGTGTGGTGAACCTGAATCCGGCCACGATCATGCAGGTCTTCGACGATCTGCTTCGCGTGGGCGAAGCCGTCGGCCTGGAAGCGCAGGCGCAGGCCGCCATGGTGCAGTTGCGCGAGCGGTACTGGAGCGCGGTGGACTTCGTGAACCCGTATGTCCCCGGGCCGGAGGTGCTCTTCCTGGAATGGTGCGATCCCCCCTTCGGCGGCGGGCACTGGACGCCGGAACTGGTGCGGGCTGCAGGCGGCGGGCACTCGCTGGGAGCGCCGGGCGCCAAGAGCCGCCCCCTGACGCCGGAGGAGATCGTGGAGTCGGCGCCGGAGCGCGTGGTGATCTGTCCCTGCGGCTTCGGGCTGGAGCGGGCATGGCAGGAGCTCGATGCCCTGCGACGCACCCGCTGGTGGCCCCTGCTTCCGGCGGTCATGGACGCCCGGCCCGGATCGATCGCAGTGGTGGACGGCAACCAGATGTTCAACCGACCCGGTCCCAGGCTGGTGGACGCGTTCCGCTGGCTCGTGGGCTGGCTGAACGACCGGCCCGAGCTGGTGCCGGACGGATTCCCGGTGCGCCACGGCTGCTGACTTGGCAGTCCGGGGCCGGAAACGGGGACGGGCTTACATATGGGTCTCACCAGGTCTCGCCCCACGATCGGCTGCAACGCGGCCGGACCGAGGACGGTGAGTGGCCGATATGGAGCCCCGTCCCTGTTTCTGGACGTCGGGTTGGCATGCCGGTTGCCCTGAAACAGGGTCGGTGGTTCCATGCCACCGGAAAGGACACCTTCGACATGCGACTTGATCGATTCACCACGCTGGCCCAGGAGGCCATTCAGGGAGCGCAGAGCCGGGCCAACCTGACCGGGCATGGGGAACTGAGCCCCTTGCACC
>CAIOTP010000149.1 GCA_903861235.1 uncultured bacterium
GCCCACGCAGCTGTCCGGGAAGAGCACGCCGTCGCGCTCCCACACCACCTTGGCCAGGTACTCCAGGTTCACCTGGTGCACGATGCCCGTGGCCGGCGGCACCACGCTGAAGTTGCGGAAGGCCTTCTGGCCCCACTTGAGGAACTCGTACCGCTCGTTGTTCCGCTCGAACTCCAGCTTGCCGTTGATGCTCAGTGCCGCGGAACTGGCGAAGGCGTCCACCTGCACGCTGTGGTCGATCACCAGATCGCACTGCACCAGCGGGTTCACCTTGGCCGGGTCGCCGCCCAGCCGCTTCATGGCGTCGCGCATGGCGGCCAGGTCGACCACGCAAGGCACGCCGGTGAAGTCCTGCAGCACCACGCGACCGGGCATGAAGGGAATCTCCTCCTCGCCGGGCCTGGTGGGGTCGTAGCGGCAGATCTTCTCGACATGCTCGCGCGTCACCGTCACGCCGTCGCAGTTGCGAAGGCACGCCTCGAGCAGCACGCGGATGCTGTAGGGCAGGCGATCGATCGCCCCGAGGCTCTTCAGCGCCTCCAGCCGGAAGTAGGTGCGATCACCCGTGGGGGTCTTCAGGGTGGCCCGAGCGCCGAATGGATCGTGATTCGCCATAGAACCGCCATTCTAGGAGGCCCGGGCGAAGCGTCCGGCGTTCAGAAACCGGATCGGCAGGGAGGTCTCCCCGTGGCAGGCAAGGTCGGCCAAGGCCCGCCCCATGACCGGCATGAACTTGAAGCCGTGCCCGCTGAAGCCGCACGCCGCGAAGCTCCGCTGACACCCGGGCATGCGGTCCACCACGAAGTGCCCGTCCGGGCTCATGGTGTACAGGCAGGTGGTCCCAGCCTGCACCGAACCCGCAGCACAAGGCAGGAAGCCCTCGGTTGCAGCACGGATGGCCTCCAGTTCCTGCGGCACCACGGAAGGCACCCGTTCCGGATCCACGGCCGTGCCGTCCCCGTGGCTCGCCACCTTCACGCCGCCCGGCTCGCCCTGATCCACGGCCGTGGGAATGCCGTACAGGCCGCTTGAACCGGGGCGGTCCAGGTACCACGCCGGCATGCGGTCACTGGAGCAGGAGGCAGGCTCCCGGGGTCCCAGCCACGCGATCACCACCCGCTGGGGCTGCAGCGGGACGCCCAGCGCCGCGGCCAACCCAGGCATCCAAGGTCCTGCGGTCAACAGGAGCGATCCTGCCTCGAACTCCCCCGCCGAGGTGGACACCCGCACGCCCCCGCCCTGCTCGCTCCAGTGCAGCACGGTCACGCCTTCACGCACCTGGGCACCCAGTTCGCACGCTCTTCGCACGGAGGCCTGCACGGCCCGCTCGGGTCGAACGAAGCCGGCGGCCGGCTCGAACAAGGCTTCCCAGTCCGAAGGCAAGCGGAACTGACCGAAGCGGCGCATGGCGTCGGCCGCGGTCCATCGCTCGCACGCCACCCCATGGCGGCGGCCGTTCTCGAAGGAATTCCGCACCACCACACCGCCCGGCCCGCTGGCATAGAGCAGTCCGCAACGATGCACGAGCCGCTCTCCACTCTCGAGTTCCAGCCGGTCCCAGCCCTGGCGGCATTGCAGCAGCAGCGGCACATAGTCCGGGTGCTCGAAATAGCACTCGCGAATGATGCGGCTGCCACCGTGACTGCTGCCGCGACCGTGTCCCACGGCGAATCGCTCCAGTCCCAGGACCCGCTTGCCCTTCCGGGCCAGCTCCAGGCATGCGGCGGCCCCCATGCACCCCAGACCGACCACGACCGCGTCGAACACGCGCGCGTCAGCCACGGCTCTTCATCACCAGCTCGGGGCGTGGAGCCTGCACCACGCTTCCGGGCGGCACGCTCTGCGTCAGGAAGACGCCACCGTTGATGGTCGCACCGTCACCGATCACCGTGTCGCCACCCAGGATGGTGGCCCCGGCGTAGACCACCACTCGGTCGCCCAGCGTGGGATGACGCTTGACGCCTCGAGTGGCGGGCCTTCCCGGTCCCAGATCGGGCGTCAACGCACCCAGGGTCACCCCCTGGTAGAGGCGACAACGGCGACCGATCACCGTGGTCTCCCCGATCACCACGCCCGTGCCGTGATCGATGAAGAGACCGGCGGCGATCGTGGCTCCCGGGTGGATGTCGATGCCCGTGCGACGGTGCGCACCCTCCGCGATCATTCTCGGCACCAGCGGAACGCCCATGCCGTGAAGGGCGTGGGCCAGACGGTGATCCACCATCGCCTGCAGGCCGGGGTAGCAGAGGATGATCTCGTCCAAGGACTTCGCCGCCGGATCCGCGTGCATGGCCTCGTCGGCATCCTCGGCCAAGACCGTGCGGATGCCGGGGACATGCCGCAGCAGATCCTTGATCCAGCCGCGAGCCCGGGCCGCATCTCCTCCCTCGAGCCCGGCCGCCCGCGCCAGCTCAGGTCGCAAGCTCTCGCCGAGACCCTTCACCGCCCTGCGAAGGAAGGTCCCCACACCGGGTGATGCTCCCTCCCGCGGACCGAAGTAGCCGGGGAAGCAGATCCAGCGGAAGCACTCGGTGGCCATGGCCAGAGGGCCTGGATCCGGAGCAGCCGGCCTGCCGATGCGGTGCAACGAGGGCAGCGCGTCCACGCTGCGTTCGATCGCCGCGACAAGCGCTTCCAGGTCGGCGTCCAGTTCGCCCACGCGAGCGATGCTATCGGGCTGGGTTCACTTGGCCGGATACTCGAACACGCCACGACCGGTCTTGTCCCCGAGCCGGCCCGCCTGCACCAGCTGACGCAGCATCGGGCACGGGAAGAACTTGGGGTTCCCCAGTTCGCGGTGCAGCACCATCATGATGTCGTGACAGACATCCAGGCCGATGAAGTCCGCCAGCCGCAGCGGCCCCATCGGGAAGTTGCAGCCCAGCTTCATGATCTGGTCGATCTCCTCGGGCCCGGCCACACCTTCCATCCAGGCGTGGAAAGCCTCGTTGATCATGGGCATGAGCACGCGGTTGCTCACGAAGCCAGCCCGGTCGTTGGCGGGAATGGGGGTCTTGCCCATGGCCTTGGCCAGCTCCACGGTCCGACGGGTGGTCTCCTCCGTGGTGGCCAGGCCCTTGATCACCTCCACCAGGGCCATCACCGGCACCGGATTGAAGAAGTGCATGCCGATCACGCGGCCGGCGTCAGCCCCGACCACGGCGGCCAGGTCGGTGATGCTGATGCTGCTGGTGTTGGTGGCCAGCACCGCTGGAGCTGGGAAAGCCTGCTGCATCTGCTTGAAAATGGCCTTCTTCACCTCCACATTTTCCGTGGCCGCCTCCACGACCCACCCCGCTCCGCGGGCGGCATCCATGGATCCCGCATACTGAATCCGGGCCAGGGCGGCATCCGCATCGGCTCGGGTGATCCGCTGCTTCTCCACGGCTCGATCGAGGGTCTTGCGGTGATAGGCCTTGGCCCGCTCCAACTGGTCCGCCTTCACGTCCAGCTGCCACACCTTCAGACCCGATTGAGCCGCCGTGAGGGCGATGCCCGAGCCCATGGTGCCTGCTCCGATCACGGCCAA
>CAIOTP010000150.1 GCA_903861235.1 uncultured bacterium
GCTAGACGATGGGGCCAGGACCGACAAGCATAACCCAGCCCCGCAAACCCCTCAAGCCCGCTACCGTGCCCGGGTGCGACCTCTTCTGCTCTGCCCCACCGAATTCGAGGCCTCCCGGCTGCAGCCCGTGGCCCGGGCCACGGGTGCGGAACTTCAGGTGATCGGCGTGGGGGTGACCTGCGAGGCGGCCGTGCGTCAGCTGGCCGGACAGGACGCCCGAGGACGGATCGCGGTGCTGGCAGGCATCGCCGGAGCGATCGACGACGCGGCCACCGTGGGCTCCGCCTTCATGGCGGAGCGGGTGGTGGACGAAATGGGCCAGACGCACCATCCCACGCTGCCCTGCACCGGGCCGCGTCTCGCGCTCTGCTGCTCCCGCGTGGTCGTGGTGGGCCGCGGCGCGCGGAACGCCTGCGCGAACATGACCGGCGCCGCCATGGTGGACATGGAGTCCGGTCCCTTCGCCCGGGTCGCCAGCGCCTGTGGCTGGCGATGGGGCGTGCTCCGCGGCATCAGCGACGACGCCTCGGTGGAGCTGCCCGAGGAGGTGATGCGCTGGCTCCGGCCTGACGGAGGCACGAACTGGATGCCTCTGGCCGCGGACCTGATCACCAAGCCGCGCCTCTGGTCACCCGTGCGCCGCATGGTCCGGCACGCCTCGCTCGCGCTGCACAGCGTGTCCGCGGGACTTCCACCCCTGCTGGGACGCGCATGAGCGGGACGATCACCCTGGTCTACGGCGGAACCTTCGATCCGCCGCACGCGCAGCACGTGCGCATGGCCAGCCGAGCCGCCGACGCGGTCGGAGCCACGCGAATCCGGGTGATTCCAGCGGCCGTGAACCCCCAGCGCACGGGCGCCCCGCCGTCGGCCGCCGAACATCGGCTGGCCATGGCGCGCCTGGCGTTCGCCGGCGAGCCTCGAGCGGTGATCGACGACCGTGAGATCCTGCGAGGCGGCCCCAGCTACACCGTCGACACGCTCGAGGCGCTGGCCCACGAGCACCCGGGCGAGCGGATGCGGCTCCTGCTGGGCGGCGATCAGGCCCTGAACTTCCACACCTGGCGAAGCCCCGAGCGGATCGTGCAGCTGGCCGAGCCGGTGGTGGTCCCACGTGCGCCGCTGGGAGCCACGGCACTCGCCAGGGAACTGGAGGACCTCGGCGGCACCGTCTGGAGAGCCCGGATCCTGCCGATCGATCCGCAGCCGCACGCGAGCACCGCGCTTCGACAGGCGCTGGCGCAAGGCACACGGCCGGCCGCCGAACAGCTGGATCCCCAGGTCACGGACTACGCGCTTCGCCACGGCCTCTACCGCGGCGGGTGAGTCACCACGGCTCCTCGAAAAGCAGGTGGACGCCGGGTTCACGACCTCGGATGGGCAGGTCGCCCAGCTCCTCGGGCCGCTCGTCGAAGGCCACGCGGTCCAGGGTGTAGAAGCTGCGGAAGAGCCATCGGCCGTCGCGGGAGAGCCGCTCGGCGGCGAGCTGCTCCACCTCGGTCACGCTGCCCGCGGTGGCCCACAGCGTGACATAGGCGCCGCCGTGGTCGGGGTGCGTGGCGTCGCCGCAGAGAGCGATGCCGTACCACAGCGTGTTGCCCAGCGGTCGT
The DNA here is from genome assembly GCA_903861235.1 of uncultured bacterium. Lineage (GTDB taxonomy): Bacteria > Planctomycetota > Phycisphaerae > Phycisphaerales > SM1A02 > SYAC01. The sequence goes on from CAIOTP010000150.1 coordinate 1,611, forward strand.
CCCGCCTCGTCCAGGTTGGTCTCGGGATCAATGTCCAGCTCCAGGTCCCATCGCTCGCGGAGCTGCAGCAGGACCTCGTCCAGGTCGGGACTCTCCTCGTCCTCGATCTGCAGCACCTCGCGCACCTGCGACGGCGGACTGCTCTCGTCCAGATCCTCGGGCCAGGTCTCCTCCACCTCGCGAAGGGAGTGGCGGCGAAGCATGCGCTCCACCTGCACCTTCATCTCCTCGGGCACATGGATGAGCAGCCCCTTCCAGCTGTCCAGGAAGATCTCCACGAAGGGCTCGTCGGCGTTCGCCCCCACGCCGATGCTGGCATCCTCAAGGATCACCGGCTCGAACGCGTCCCAGGTGTCCAGGAAGTCGTCGAACGCGATCGGCCGACGCGCCAGATACACGTCCTGACTCCGGTAGGCGTCACGACTGCCGACCTCCACGATGGGCGAGACCTCCTCCGGCAGCAGGCCGAAGGCCTCGCGCACCAGCCCCACCATGCGGTCGTGACTGGCCACCACATGGAAGCTCCAGCCGTCCGGCTCCCCGTCCTCACCCTCGTGGAATTCGAGCGTGTAGCCCTGGTTGGGTGCGGGCAGGTTGAGCGGCTCGATGCCCAGCGGAAGGGCGAAGGAGCCGATGACCGCCCGCTTGAGATCCGTTCGAAGCTTGTAGTTGCGCATGGCTGGGAACCTGTCGACACCGATGGTAGCCGCGCGGCACCCGAATCCCTAGCGGGATGGCCGCCGTTTCCCGGCCCCTTCCGGCCCCTCCGCGATCACTCGCCCAGGTAGGCCTCCTGCACGCGGCGGTCGTGCAGCAGTTCCTGGCCCGTGCCCGCGAGCGTGATGCGGCCCGTCTCCATGACGTAGCCGCGATCGGAGAGCCGCAGCGCCGCACGGGCGTTCTGCTCCACCAGCAGGATCGTCATGCCGTGGTCGCGCAGCTCGCGGACCGCCTCGAAGATCCGGGCCACCAGCAGCGGCGCAATGCCCATGCTGGGCTCGTCCATCATGAGCATGCTTGGCGCACTCATGATCGCCCGTCCGATGGCCAGCATCTGCTGCTCGCCGCCGGAGAGCGTTCCCCCCTGCTGCGAGGCGCGGTCGTGAAGGATCGGGAAGAGCGCGTGCACACGCTTCAGGTCGCGCGCCACGCCGTCGGGATCACGTCTTCGGTAGGCGCCCATCTCCAGGTTCTCGCGCACCGTCAGCCGCGGGAAGATCCGCCGACCCTCGGGCACGTGGGCCAGCCCGCAACCCACCACCTGGTGCGGAGGCAGGCGCGCCAGGTCCTCGTCGTCGAAGACGAGCCGCTCGCAGCGACCGCGGAGGAGGCGGCTGATGCAGCGAAGCGTGGTGCTCTTGCCGGCGCCGTTGGCCCCGATCAGGCTCACGATCTCGCCCCGGTGCACCTGCAGCGAGACGTCGTGCAGCACCTCCACGGCGCCGTAGCCGGCCGTGAGTCCGCGCACCAGCAGCAGCGGCTCCGCGCTCAACCCAGCTGCTCCTTGCCCAGGTACGCCTCGACGCACGCAGGATCGTTGCGGATCTGCTCAGGCGTGCCCTCCGCGATCCGCTTGCCGAAGTTCAGCACGCAGATGCGGTCGCTCACGCCCATCACCACCCGCATGTGGTGCTCGATCAGCAGCACCGTGACGCCCTTCTGGCGGATGGCACGGATGAGCTCCATCAGCGCCACGGTCTCGGTGGGGTTCATGCCTGCCGCGGGCTCGTCCAGGAGCAGCAGCCGAGGCTGGCTGGCCAGCGCCCGCGCGATCTCCAGCCGCCGCTGCAGGCCGTACGGCAGGTTGCGGGCGGCGTCGAAGGCCCTCGCCTCGAGCCCCACGAATCGGAGCAGTTCCAGGGCCCGGGCACGGGACTGGCTCCGCTCGCGGCCGAAGGCGGGCAGCCGGAAGAGGTTGGTGAAGAATCCGCACCGCGTGCGCCCGTGCATGCCCACCAGCACGTTCTCCAGCACGCTCAATTCGGCGAAGAGCCGGATGTTCTGGAAGGTCCTCGAGATGCCTGCGTGCGCGATCACGTCGGGCGTCCGCCGCGTGCGCGCCCAGAGCGCGTAGGCCCCGCCACCGCCCAGGACCGCTCCGAAGACGGCCGGCAGCCAGGTCCAGGCGGCACCGGTCTCCGCCAGCGCCGGGGCCGCTCGACCGATCGCCGTGGCCCAGGGAAAGGGCTCGCCGTAGACGTAGTTCGCGACCACGATCGCCTTCCAGAGCGCCGTGGCGTTCAACGCGACCACGCAGCCCGCGGCCGTGGCCAGGGCCGAGCCGGCCACGCGGAGCAGCAGCATGCCGGCGAAGGGCTTCCGCACCACGCGGCCCTCGAAGCGGACCTCGCCCGCACTGGGCTGGTAGACGCCGGTGATGGCGTTGAAGAGCGTGGTCTTGCCGGCGCCGTTGGGCCCGATGACCGCGTACACCTGCCCGGGATCCACGCGGAAGGAGACGTCCTCGTTGGCCACCAGACCGCCGAAGCGCATGGTCACGCGATCCACCTCGAGCAGCGGAACCGCAGTCACGGCGCACCTCCGGGACCGCGCTCGAGCCTGGCCGGCAGCAGGCCATCGGGCCGCACCCGCATCATGATGACCAGCACCACGCCGAACACCATGTACTTCCAGTTGTTCGGACTGCCCAGCACGTTGCTCGCCGTGACCAGGCCCTGCGCCTGCATCCAACCGGCCAGCTTGGGCAGCGCAATGTTGGCCACGCCGATCATGGCCACGGCCCCCACCAGCACGCCATCCACGCTGCCCATGCCGCCCACGATCACGATGCACAGCGCCAGGATGCTCACCTGGAAGTCGTAGTTGCCCGGCTCGCCGGTGCTGGCGTAAAGGCTGGCCCACAGCCCGCCGGCCAGGGCGGCCAACGCGGCACCGGTGGCGAAGGCGTACATCTTGGTGGGAATGGGCACGATGCCCATGCACCGCGCGGCCAGTTCGTCCTCGCGCACCGCCAGCCACGCGCGACCGGTGCGGCTTCGCTCCAGGTTGCGGCACCCCACCACCGCCAGCGCGGTGATGACCAGGAAGAGCCAGTACCACGGGCCCTCCTCCGGACCGAACTCCTGCAGGCCGAAGCCCGAGGTCCCCCATCCGGGCAGGCTCGGTGGCGGCAGCGGATTGATGCCCTGGGTCCCCTTGGTGATCGCGTCCAGGTTCTTCAGAACGTCCTGCGCGATCTCGCCGAAGCCCAGCGTGACGATCGCCAGGTAGTCGCCGCGAAGGCCCAGCGTGGGCGCACCCAGCAGGAATCCCGCCGCCGCGCCCACCGCCAGCGTCACGCCCAACGCCGGCCAGAAGCCGATCTGGAACGGGTAGATGTCGCAGGTGCAGATGGCGAAGGCGTACGCACCCAGGGCCATGAACGCGGCCATGCCCAGGTGCAGCAGTCCCGTGAAGCCCGTGACCACGTTGAGCCCCAGACCCAGCAGAGCGAACACCATCACGCCTCGCATCGGATCACGAAGGCCCAGCCCCAGGGGTCCGTCGAGCAGCCCGAGGGCCACCGCCGCCGCCGCCAGCAGCAGGTCCGGCCGCAGGAATCGCCTGGAAGCCGTGCTCACACCTTGTCCCTCAGCTTGGCGCCCAGGAGGCCGCTTGGCCGGAACACCAGCGTGGCGATCAGGATGGCGAAGACCACCGAGTTGGTCCATCTCGCCTCGATGTAGCCGTCGCTGATGGCGCGGGCCACACCGATCAACAGACCGCCCACCACCGCACCCGGCATGCTGCCGATGCCGCCGAGCACCGCCGCGGTGAACGCGTCCATGCCGGTGCGGTAGCCCATCTGGAAGCTGATCGTGTTGTTGTAGAGCGCGTAGATCACGCTGGCGAAGCCGCCGAGCCCGCCGCCGATCAGGAAGGTGGCGCCGATCACGCGGTCCACGTCGATGCCCATGAGCGACGCCGCGGTCGGATTCTGGGCCACCGCCCGCATGGCCTTGCCCAGCCGCGTGAAGCGCACCAGCAGCGTCAGGCCCACCATGAGCGGCAGCGTGACGCCCAGCACCATCAGGTCGCTCCGGGTCACGCTCACGCGTGAATCCTCGCCGAGCAGGTTCTGGTCGCTCACCAGTTCAGGAAAGTCCTTGGGCGCCGCCGCGGACACGCCGCCGCTGAACACGTCCATGGGCAGGCCGCCCCAGAAGAGGGCCAGGTTGACCAGGATGAAGCTGCAGCCGATGGCGCTCACGAGCAGCGTGAGCTTGGGGGCGTTGCGGAGCGGCCGGTAGACCAGGCGGTCGACGGTCCAGTTCAGGCCGGCGCAGAACGCGGCGGCCGAGACCAGCAGCAGCACCACGCCCGCGGCGTCCGCCGCCCCCACCCACGACTGCATGCCGAAGGCTCCCGCGATGGTGAGCGCCAGGAACGCGCCCAGCGTGCACAGGTCGCCGTGCGCGAAGTTGATCAGCTCGATGATGCCGTACACCATGGTGTAGCCGATGGCGATCAACGCGATGATCATGCCGTTGGAGAGGCCGGTCACCACCTGCTGCATCAGCACGTCCGAGCCGCCACCACCGTCGCCCGCCCCGAGGGCGGCCACGGCCAGCGGAAGCGAGGCGGCGGCGTGATGCAGGGCCTGCACGGGTCAGCCGGTTCGTGGGCTCACTGGCCCAGCACCTTCACGAACTTGAAGTCGCCGTTCTCCACCGCCTGCCCGCTCAGGATGCGGCTGGTGGTGTCGCCGTTCTCGTCGAAGCTCCAGGTGCCCAGGGCCCCCTGGAAGTCCTTGGTGGCCGCCACGGCCTCCAGGATGCCGGCACGGTCCTTCGTCTTGGCGCGGCGCACCGCGTCCAGCAGCACGCGGGCGGCCTCGTAGCCGTAGAGGGCGTACGCCTCGGGCTCGGTGCCGTACCGGTCCAGATAGGCCTTGCGGAAATCCGCGCCGCGGCCCGTCAGCTTGTCGGCGGGCAGCCCGCCGAACGTGATGTAGGTCTTGCCCTCCAGGTTGGCGGCACCGGCCGCCTCGATGAACGCCTTCTCGAAGCAGCCGTCCGGCACCATGTACCTGGACTGCACGCCCACGGAGCGGAGGTCCTTGGCGATCTGCCCCGCGTTGGTCTGGGTGGTGCCGCCGAAGTACACCAGGTCGGGATTCGCGGCCTTGATCTTGTTGGCCAGCGCCTTGTAGTTGCTCGCCTTGCTGTCGATGCCCTCGCGGCCAAGCACCTTCAGGCCGATCTCCTTCGCCCGCTTCTCGAACACGTCGGCGATGCCCTTGCCGTACAGCTCGCGGTCGTCGAGCAGGTACACGGTCTGGCAGCCCATCTCCTTGCACCAGTCGGCGGCCACGCGACCCTGCAGGTCGTCGGCGGGGACCACGCGGAAGTAGTTGATCTTGCCGCTCGGGCGATACACCCGGGGCTCGTTCGCCTCGCCCGTGCCGGGCTTGGTCAGGCCCGGATAGGTGTTGCCGGGGCTGATCATGACCAGCCCCGCCTTGTTCAGGATGGGCATGCTGATCTTGGCGGCGCCCGAGTTGTAGGTGCCGATGTAGCCGATCACCTTGGGGTCGCGCACGCTCTTGTTGGCGTTCTGCGCCTCGATCGAGGCGTCCCAGTTGCCTCGCTGCGGACTGGCGTCGTCCATGTCCTCGTACTCGATCGACCAACCGTCCACCTTGCCGCCCACCTCGTCGATGGCCATCTTGATGCCGTTGACCATGGTCGTGGTCTGGGCGTTCGCGCTGCCCGTGCGGGGCAGGCTGCTGACGATCTTCAGCGTGCCCGCCTGGGCGAGGGCCATCGAGGCCAGGGCGAGGGAGGCCAGGGACGGGAGCATGCGGTTCTTCATGGTGGGTCCTGTCGCGGGACAGCGGCGGAGGCCGCCGTCGCACCGGCGAAATATAGGGAAA
>CAIOTP010000151.1 GCA_903861235.1 uncultured bacterium
AACCGCGCCTTCGGCCAGTACTGGTGGGCCTACTGGATCATGGTCAGCTGCAACGTGATCACGCCGCAGCTCTTCTGGTTCAAGAGGATCCGCACCAGCATCCCGCTCATGTTCGCGCTGAGCCTGGTGGTGAACATCGGCATGTGGTTCGAGCGGTTCGTGATCATCGTCACGAGCCTGGCGAACGACTTCCTGCCGACCAGCTGGGACTTCTTCACGCCGACCTGGGTCGACATGGGCACCATGCTGGGCGCCTTCGGCCTTTTCGGCACGCTGTTCCTGCTGTTCTGCCGCTACCTGCCCATGATCGCCATCGCCGAGGTGAAGGCGACCATGCCTCAGGCCGATCCGCACTGGGAAGGCTGGCACCACCACGGCGCCGGCCATGCCCACGCGGCGCCCGCCAGCCCCGACACCCCTCACGCCCCGGACGCACCCTGAGGCCCCGCACGGAACCCCAGAGATGACCACCTTCGCCCCGCACACCACCTCGGCCCAGCCCGCCGCCGCACGACCGCGGATCTACGGGCTGCTCGCCGAGTTCCACGACCCCGCCTCGCTCATGCACGCCGCCGAGAAGGTGCGCGACGCCGGCTACCGCTGGTGGGACTGCCACACGCCGTTCCCGGTGCACGGCCTGGACAAGGCCATGGGCATCCAGCGCACCATCCTGCCGCTGCTGGTGTTCGGCGCGGGCCTGACCGGCACCACGCTGGGCTTCATCCTGCAGGCCTTCACCAACTCGAGCAGCATCTCGCTGTGGGCGCTGGTGTGGGTGACGGGCTATCCCTTCCTGATCAGCGGCAAGCCGCTCATCAGCCTGCCGGCCTTCATTCCGGTCATGTTCGAGCTGACCATCCTGCTGGCCGCCACCAGTTGCGTGGGCCTGATGCTGCTCCTGAACGGGCTGCCCTGGCTCTCGCACCCGCTGCTGGCGAACAAGCGGTTCCTGCGTGCCAGCGACGACCGCTTCTTCATCGTGATCCAGGCGCGTGATCCGCGATTCTTCCGCAGCCGCACGGAGGAGTTCATGAGGGGCCTGGGCGCGAAGGCCGTCGAGGCGGTGGAGGCCTGACATGCCGCGAGTCTTCATCTACGTCGGCCTGATCCTGCTGCTCTGCCTGCTCGTGCCCCCGGCGGTGATCGCCCGGGTGCGCGCCACGCCGAACCCGAACCTGCCGATCCACATCATCCAGGACATGGACTTCCAGTCCAAGTTCAAGACGCAGGCCGTGAACCCGCTCTTCGCCGACCGCCGCACCATGCGGCCGCCGGTGGAGAACGCCGTGGCCCGCGGAGAGACCTACGTGGACGCGTTCCTCTACGAGGGCGTGAACGGCGGTGGCTGGGCCACGGTGCTGCCGCCGCAGGTGCCGCTCACCCTGGCCACCCTCAGGCGGGGACAGGAGCGGTACAACATCTACTGCTCGGTGTGCCACGGCGAGACCGGCAACGGCGACGGCCTGGTGAACGAGAAGGCCATGGAACTGGTGGCCAACACCAACGGTCCCGTCAACGGCACCGTGTGGGTGCAGGCCAAGAATCTGGTCCACGACGAGACGGTCACCGTGCAGCCGGTGGGTCAGGTATTCAGCACCATCACCCACGGCATCCGCAACATGGCCGGCTACGGCAGCCAGATCCCGGTCGAGGATCGCTGGGCCATCGCGGCCTACGTGAAGACTCTGCAGCGAAGTCAGAACGCGCGTCCCTCGGACGTGCCGGCCGGCGTGAAGCTGGCGGAGGCGAAGTGACATGGCGCACGTCCTGAACGCCAGTTCCATTCCCGCCTCCGCGATCTCGGGCGAGCGCCTGGTGCCGAGGGCTCGCGCCCTGTCGGTGCTCGGTGCCGCCGCCACGCTCGGCGGCCTCTTCCTGACGGGAGGCTCGGCAGGCAGCCTG
>CAIOTP010000152.1 GCA_903861235.1 uncultured bacterium
GGCCACGAAGCACTCGTACAATCTCGGCGTCATGGAGCCGACCGCCCCCCATGCCGCGGAGGCCCCCGTGCCGCCGGATCCCGCGCCGAGCGTGGTCCCGGGCCCGGGTTCCAACCCCGACGCGCCCCTGTCGATCCGCGTGGCCCGGGAGGCCCGCTCGAGCCAGCTGCTGCTGCTGGTGATCCGCTCCATCTTCATGATCCTCATGGTCACGGTGACGCTGCTCACCGTGAGCAGCACCAAGACCATCGCGGAGTTCGGCTACAGCACCATCGCCGGCCTGGTGGTGGCCACCACGGCGGTGGGCCTGCTGGTGGTCGCCATCGACGCGCTCACGCCCAACAAGCGCCTGGCCGGCGTGGTCGGGGTGTATCTGGGCGTCTGCCTGGGACTGGTGGGTGCCGTCGCCTTCGGCGCGCTGCTCGACACCATCGCCAAGGCGTGGGAGATCAAGGAATCCGTGGGCATCTACCTCACGCTGGCCAAGAGCGTGATCGGCCTGGTGTTCTGCTACCTGAGCATCAGCGTGGTGCTCACCACGAAGGACGACCTCCGCCTGGTGATCCCGTACGTGGAGTTCGCACGGTCGCGGCGAGGCACGCGGCCCTGGCTGCTGGACACCAGCGTGCTCATCGACGGCCGTCTGCCCTCGCTGGCCGGCACCGGCTTCGTCGACGCACCGCTGGTGGTGCCGCAGTTCGTGGTGGACGAACTGCAGCGGCTGGCCGACAGCGAGGACCGGACCAAGCGGAACCGAGGTCGCCGTGGGCTGGACCTTCTGGCCAAGCTTCGCGAGAACCCCTACGCCGACCTGAGCCTGCAGGACTTCCGAGTGTCCTCCATGAGCGTGGACCGCATGCTGATCGAGGCCGCCCGCGCCGAAGGCCTGCGCATCCTCACGCTCGACGCCAACCTGGTCTCGGTGGCCCGCATCCAGGGAGTGAACGCCCTGAACCTGAACGAAGTGGCCGGCACGCTGCGGCCGGCGCTGCAGCCCGGAGACTCGATCCAGGTGAGCGTGACCAAGCGGGGCGAGGGCGAGCGTCAGGGCGTGGGCTACCTGCCCGACGGCACCATGGTGGTCGTCGAGGAGGCGCACTCCCGGATCGGCACTTCGGTCCAGGCCGTGGTCACCAACGCGGTGCAGACCGCGGCCGGAAGGTTGCTGTTCGCCAGGATCGAGGGGGACGCTCCGGCCACCGTGGCCTCCATGGCCGAAGCCGCCACGCGGCAACCTCGCGGCGGACGCGGCTAGGCGGCCGAGCGCACGCTCAGCACCGCCTCGGCCACGGCCCGCACGCTGGCGGCCGGTGCATCGGCGGCAGGATCACGCAACGCCTCCTCCACCTGACGAAGGGCCTCGGGAGGCATGCTCTTGAGCACGCGTTCCGCGGCCCAGGGCTCCAGGCTCAGCAGCAGCTGGGCGATCTCGTGCGGATCGCCACCCTGCTCCAGTCGTTCCACCAGGGCCGTGGCCACCAACGGCGCCTGCTCGGCGACCGAACGGTGCATGGCCATGGACAGCGTGCCGGCGATGGGATCCTCCTCGGCCACCGGGACCGCCGAAGGAAGCACGCCCTGCTGCCGACGCCACCACCAGGCGATCGCCGCGGCCGCGGCGACCATGGCCGCCAGCACGATCCAGGTCTCTGCACGATCCCAGCCACTCCATGCGGCAGCCCCGGGCTCCACCCGTGCGGCCTGCGGCGGCTCGGTGATGCGTCGGGGGGCCACCTTCGCGTTGGCCAGCGCTTCCCGGCCCTGCAACGCCGACGCTTCGTCAAGCCCTGCGGCCCGGGCGCGAATGCCCGAGAGTTCGTCGATCACCGTGACATCCTGCGGCCGAAGTCCTGGCACGGCCGCCGCCAGCAGCGACCCCACCGCATCGACCAGCGGCAGAGGCACGGACCCCTCACGCATGCCGATGGTGGCCACGGCGGTGACCGGCTGGCCCTTGCCCTCGGCCTGTGCCAGCACGGTGACCTCACGCACGTCCGGGCGACGGCGGAGCACTTCCTCCACGCGGGTCACGGCCTGGCGAAGCCTGCGCTCCCGCGCCTGCTCCTCGGTCAGGAAGGGATTGTCCGCGCTCTGGAACCAACCGGGCTCCTCGGTCCGAGCGGCCACGGCCTGCGGCGGCGTCACCGCGGGGGCGGGCGAGGCGGAGGGCTTGAAGGCGACGACGGCCAACGGCAGCGCCGCGAAGAGCGCCGCACCGATCCATGCGGCCGGGGCGCGGCGCGCGGATGCCACGATCGAGGAGAGACTGGTCACGGACGATGGGCCTCCATGCCCTGAGGGTTCGAACTTCCCTCTTGTCGGCCCGAGGCCCCCCCACGATCCAATTTCAGCCGCGGTCGACGGGCCCGACCACGGTGATGACCCGGGTGCCCGAGAGGGTCTCCGCCACACCCTCGCCCCGCCGGTCCACCAACGCCGGAAGCGCCACCACCGGTGACAGCATGGCCAGTCCCTTCAGCAGGTTGCGGACCAGGTGCCGTCCGGGACCGGCACGGCCGCCCGAGGGGGTGGCCACCGCGCCTCCGAAGATCCGCTTGCCCAGCGAACGGCCGCCGGCGGACTCCTCCAGGAACCCGAAGAGCACGGTCCCCACGGTCATCCACACGAACGGCAGGCTCTCGCCCAGGTTGAAGGACCAGAGCGGAGGGGTGAGCACCTGCTGCCACGCCGCATCGGAGGCCAGCCAGGCCGCCAACGCGCACGGCAGGGCGTCCAGGGTGAGGGCCGCCATGCGCGGCCCCGGCGGCATGCCCTGCTGAGGCGCATGCGGATTGGCGAAGGAGCGGCGGATCATCCGGGTGGCGAAGGCCAGCATGAGTGCGCCGAGGGACAGCACGCCAAGGACCGGGAGGTGGAACCAGCGATCCGCCATCGAAGCCTGCCCCTGCAGCAACACCGCGGCCCCGAAGGCCGCGGAGGTCGCATCCGCATCCGCCCACCAGCTCTGCGATCCCTGGACCTGCACCGCGGCGAACCCCTGGCTCCATCCCAGCACGGCCATCCGCTCGGGCAGCGCCAGATCGGATCGAACGGCCCCCATCTCGACCAGCCCCAGCCTGGGGGGTTGTCCGCCCGCCCAGGCCAGGCGAACGGCGCCTCCGACAGGATGCATGACCTGATCCATTTCCAGCGGCCACGCCTGCCAGGCCACGGCAGCCCCCTCGGCC
>CAIOTP010000153.1 GCA_903861235.1 uncultured bacterium
CCGATCTGCGGAACATGGCTCGCTCCGCCTCGGTCCGCTCTCGGAGTCTGGCGTAGAGGGATTCCAGTTCCTCGGAATTGACCGCGAGCGCATTCTCGATCAGCACCCGATCGCGGTCGACCTGCCGGTAGTACTCGTCGATCAGCTCGAGCAGGGGCTTGAGCCGATCGTCGACCACGAAGTCCGGGCCCATGGCGCGCCGGAGCTGTCGGGACAGAAGACGATGGACCGAATCGGTCAGCGGATCACTCCTGGACCGTGGTCATGCACATGGTCTGGTTGTGCAGGTCGCACATCTGGGCCTGACCCAGTGGCCCGAGTTCGCCGTAGGAGTAGAACCCGGTCATCAGCACATGTTCACCCAGCCGCCGCTGGGCGGCTTCCAGTTCCTCGTCCACCATCTGGCCGAGCACGATGCGGCGGCCCAGGCAGGTGAAGACCAGGCACAGGGCGGGATCCGGCCGGTCCGGGACCACGCCGACGGAGGTCTGGTCCACGGTCTCGATCAGGTGGTCCAGGTTGGTCCGCATGAGTCGGCAGGTGCTGCCCTGCGGCACCTCACCCGCAAAGGTGAGGCTCTGGGCCTTCTCGTCCACCGCAAGCAGCGTTCGCGTGAGCGTGTGACCGCTGGGCTTGGCGGTGATGCTGAGGGGGAAGCGCATGCCGCTCGCCGGCAGGCTGCTGGCCAGGTCGCCCAGGTACTTCTTGTAGAGCGAAAGAGCCGGCTGTCCGTCGATCTCGTAGACCACCTTGCCTTGGGCGCGGGTCACCACGCGCTCGGCGCCGAATTCGGTCCAGCCGGTGCAGAAGACGTTCTTCACCCGAAGGGGTCCGTAGAGTCCCACCAGCACGACCTGGTTCTGACGGGCCGGGCCGTCGGACATGACCCACGTGGCCTGGAAGCGGTCCGCGTCACCGGCCAGTCCGCCCGTCACCGTCACTCCGCAGGCGTTCAGGCCTTCGGCCAACTGGGTGGCGTTCACGTTCAGGCCGTCACACAAGGCGATCACATGGCGCAGGTCCGGCGCCTTCAGCTGTTCAGCCAGGGCGCGGGCTCTCGAGGCCACGTCCTCGTCCGCCGCGATCTGTGCCCCGACCAGTCTCACCGTGGCCTGGTCGAAGCGGATCGCCGTGGCCAGCACGTCGCCGTCCGTGATCTGGCTGCCCAGCAGATTGCCCGACGAGGAGCACCCGGCGATGTGGGCTTTGGGGAAGAGCGATCGCAGCTCCCGGAAGCATTCCGCTCCCTGGAAGTGGGCGTGCTCGCCAAAGACGAGCAGCAGCTGCGCTTCTGGCAGGTCCCGCCCCCCGACCCACCCGGAGCCGGGGGTCCAACGAAGGGTCGAGAGCTTCATGCAAGGAAGCGTACCCGTGCGGGCCCGGGCATTGCGAGTCTGCCTCTCCAGCCCGATCAGTGATCTATCATGGTTCTCGGCCCATGAACATGAGCGTCCCGGACTGGCAGCCGACCCTTCGGAGTGACGGAATTTGGCTTCGCCCCATCCGGGTGCAGGACCTCGATGCGCTTCACCAGGCCGCAAGCGACCCGCTGATCTGGGCCCAGCACTCCGAGACCGATCGTCACGAGCGTGAAGTGTTCGAGCGGTTCTTCGCTGGAGCGCTCGCTTGCGGCGGTGGCCTGGTGGCGGTGGACCCGGCGTCCGGCCGCCTGATCGGCTCCAGTCGCTTCTACGAATGGAACCCGGACGACCGCTCCGTGGTCATCGGCTATTCGTTTCTGGAGCGCTCGCGCTGGGGCGACGGCACCAACCGCCAGATGAAGCGGCTCATGCTGGACCATGCCTTCCGGTGGGCGAGCACGGTGTGGTTCCATGTGAGCCCAGGCAACCTCCGTTCGCAGCGTGCCCTCGAGAAGATCGGGGCCAGGCTGCACGAGAGGCGGCAGGTGCAGGTGGGAGGCAAGCCTTCGGACCGACTGATCTACCGCATGGATCGCTGACGCCGCTCACTTGCCCAGACGGTGGACGCCGTCCCAGGGGGTGGAGTCGCCCGCCAGGGTCCGCGCCCGAGCCGCCAGCCACGCCAGACGAGGATGACGGTCGCCGTCGATCGCCTGGGCGATCGCGCTCAGCGCGTCGGCGGTGCGCGCCGTCTCCAGTTCGCGGGATGTCGTCTCCACCGCCTGCACCACCGCTTCGGGCAACGAATCCAGGACGAAGGCCTCGAACACCTCCACAGGCTCGGCCAGACCGGCGGGCTGCACCATGCCCACCCTCACGAACTGGGCGGAGGTGCGGCTGGAGGGATCGTTCGCCACGGCTGCGGTGCAGAGCACGCCGCCGGCGAGCCGCTCGGGTCGTCCCAGCGATTCCAGCCTGCTCGCTCGGTTCACCACGGTTCCGAAAAGGCTCAGCTTGGCGTGCTGACGCGCACCCATGGGACCGAACAGGCATCGTCCCGCATCCAGGCCCACACGCGAGGCCGGGGCCACGGCCCTGGCGGCCAGGGCCGCGCGCACCGAAGCGCCCACATGCCCCTCCATCGGCGCGGGCACGCCGAAGGCCGCGAACAGACCGTCGCCGGTGAAGTCCACCACCATGCCTCGTTCGGCGAAGACGGTCTTGGCCAGGGCATCCATGGTCGAGCGGACCTGCTCATGCACCTCGGGCAGCGCGCTCTCGTCGCGGTCGACCATGGTGCTGAAGCCCTGCAGGTCCAGGAACATGCAGGCAGCGTGCCGCCACTGCGGCGTGGTCTCGAGCGTGTTTTCGCCTCCGCGGACCAGCATGGCCGCCACGCTGGGCGAGACGTATCGCGCGATGCGGGCCCTGCGCACCTGAAGCACGGCCTGCGAAGCCAGTTCCGACACCAGACCCAGGAAGTGCGTGAAATTGGCGCGTCCGTCGCCCAGGGCGGCACGGCCCTCGGCGCAGAGCACCAGCGTTCCGCCGGCGTGCGCCAGCATGGGTGCATGGCACGCCACGTACTGGCTGTCGGCCATCATGGTCGCGCGGTCCGATGTGGAATCGCCACCGCGCTCGAACACGGCCGTCTGACCAGGCTTCGAGACGGCGTTCGCGATCGCACGGCGGCTCCAGCTGTGCGAGCGGGAACCGTGCGAGGAGAGCGACTCCACCCGGCCGTCCTCGTCCACCTGCACCACGGCGGCGCTGGAGACGCCCAGTCCGGACGCCTCGGCCATGGCGCGGGCGGCGTTGGCCCAGATGTCGGCCTCGGTGGTGGCCTGGCCGATGGCCCGTGAAGCCGTGAGCACATGGGCCAGCAGCCTGTCCGTGGATGCCTGCGGAATCGAGGTCACCTCGCCCACCTGACCGGCGTCGTCGATCGCGGTCACCGCGGCAGGTGCGGTCTCCGCCTCGATCTCCACGGCGGCGAGCACGCTGGCACCCAGATCCAGCTGGTCGCCATGCATCAGAGGCACCGGCTCCCTGGCCCGCAGGAGCGTGCCCTGACGCCGGGTGCCCACCGTGCTGCCCAGATCGGTCGCCATCCAGTGGCCACCTCGGTGCTGCAGCTGCAGATGCTGCCGGGACACCGTGGGAACCGGGATCACCACGTCGCACTGTGGATCGCGCCCG